>CAYVFJ010000337.1:0-2814 GCA_964450905.1 uncultured Verrucomicrobiota bacterium | reverse complement strand
TGCCAAAGCGCACGGATATCAAAACAATTCTTTTAGTAGGATCTGGACCTATTGTCATTGGTCGGGCGTGTGAATTTGATTATTCAGGAACTCAAGCCTGCAAGGCGTTGCGTGAGGAAGGGTACCGCGTGATCTTGGTCAATTCAAATCCTGCAACTATTATGACGGATCCGGAATTTGCGGATCGGACTTATATCGAACCGATTACACCGGAAATGGTTACCAAAATTATTGAAAGAGAAAAACCGGATGCTCTTCTACCAACCTTAGGCGGACAGACTGCCCTCAATATAGCAATGGCATTACATCGTCAGGGAGTGCTCAAAAAATACAACGTGGAACTGATTGGAGCTAAGGCGGAAGCGATTGAAAAAGGTGAAGATCGTCAACTTTTTAAGGATGCCATGTTGAAAATTGGGTTGGATTGTCCTTTGAGTGGAACCGCACATTCGATCGAAGAAGCACGATTGGTTACACAGAAAATCGGATGCTTTCCTGTGATCATTCGGCCTGCTTATACTTTGGGCGGCACAGGAGGTGGCATTGCTTTTAATCGAGAGGAATTTGAGGGAATGGCTCAACGAGGATTGGATCTTTCACCTGTCACAGAAATTCTTGTCGAAGAATCTTTGCTCGGATGGAAAGAATACGAAATGGAAGTGATGCGTGATCGCAACGATAATTGTGTGATTATCTGTTCCATCGAAAACTTTGATCCCATGGGAATTCATACGGGCGATTCGATTACGGTAGCTCCAGCACAGACATTAACGGATAAGGAATATCAAATCATGAGGGACGCTTCCTTTGCTTGTATTCGAGAAATTGGAGTCGAAACAGGTGGATCCAATATTCAGTTTGGAGTAAATCCAGATACCGGACGGATGGTGATTATTGAAATGAATCCACGCGTTTCACGTTCTTCAGCTCTTGCATCGAAAGCCACAGGATTTCCAATTGCAAAAATTGCCGCAAAACTGGCCATTGGATATACTTTGGACGAGATTCCCAACGATATTACAAGAGAAACACCCGCCAGTTTTGAGCCAACGATTGATTATATTGTGACCAAAGTGCCGCGATTCGCTTTTGAAAAATTTCCAGGTGCAGATCCTGTTTTAACCACTCAAATGAAAAGTGTCGGGGAAGTGATGGCGATTGGGCGTACCTTTAAAGAATCTCTTCAAAAAGCCTTGCGCTCGTTGGAAGTGGGTCGTTCGGGATTAGGCGGGGACGGTAAACCCTGGAGGGTAGGAACAGAAATTTATGGGGATCGCGATCTTTTGCCGCGAGATGTGATTCTTCAAAAACTCACCACGCCAAATGCTGAAAGGATTTTCTTTATTCGTCATGCGCTAAGAGCAGGTTTTCATGTCGAAGAAATCTTTCAGCTCACCAAAATTGATCGTTGGTTTCTTACAAACATTGAGGAGATCGTGCAATGTGAAGAAGAGTTAGCCTGTCTTTCTCACAGCTCTATGGCTTGGAATATCACCGCGGACATAGTAGAGTCAAAAAGTGCGCCCATCTAGACTCGTCTCATTCTGGTTACCTTTAGTGGTTGTATTGGTTTTAGTCTTAACAATCAGAATTCGATTGGCTTCGATGCCATTAGAACGTGATGAAGGAGTGTATGCCTACATGGGACAACTCCTGTTAGAAGGAGTGCCGCCTTATACGGAAGCTTACGAAATAAGATTTCCAGGAATATATGCCGCCTATGCTGCCATTCTTTCGATCTTCGGTAAAACAGATGATGGAATTCGTTGGGGATTAATTCTTATCAATCTAGCTACTATTTTTGTTATATTTTTAATCGCAAAACGACTTGATTTATCTGAAAAACTTAAAACTCCGCTCTTTGCTCTATTCTCTGCGTCTGTTTACGCAATCACAAGTTTGGCCCCGTCCGTTTTGGGAATGACAGCAAACACAGAACATTTCGTGCTCCTCCCCGCGCTGATTGGTTTTTATTTGGTTTTAAACTCTAAAAACAAAAAACTGATTTATCTTGGTGGAATATGTCTCGGGTTATCAATCACCATGAAACAACATGGAGCGCTCTTCGCGTTTCTTGGTTTTATTTGGGTGATCCTTTTAAATAGGCATTGTAAAACAGCGGTTCTATCCAATGGTCTTCTCTTTTGCTTCGGTGTGTTCACTCCTATCATCCTGATGTTCACCTGGATTTGGGAGCAAGGATCGTTTTCCCCATTCTATTTCTGGTGTTTCAAATATACTTCTTACTACGGAAGCATGTGGTCATGGAAAGACGGGATCCATCACTTTTTTACAACATTCACGCCCGTCTTTAAAGATCATGCACCCATTTTTCTGATCGCAGGAGCTGGTTTAATCGTTTCTTGGAGACAAAGTCGGCATCTCTTTTTTCTGATGTTTAGTCTCATGCTTGTTGGGTTTTTAGCCACCACACCGGGACTTATTTTTCGCAACCATTACTTTCTGTTCGTTTTACCAGGCGTTTCATTGGCCGCAGGATTTGGCCTGGTAAAATTTCAAGAATGGATACTCTTCTCTCCTACCCCGCTTCGCACCCTTTTATCTTTTATCCTCCCTCTTCTCATCCTCCTCTTTCCCTTAACCACGCAATATGAAACTCTTTTTCTTTCTGATTCTGAAATGGCATCTAAAAGACTTTATCCTCACAATGCATTTGCCGAAATTCGTCAGATAGCTCTGTGGTTAAAAAAAGTTATTAAAGAAAATGAACCGATAGGAATTTTAGGATCCGAACCGCAAATTTACTTTTACACCCAACACAAGGCCGCGACACCGTATCTTTATATTTATCCA
>CAYVFJ010000336.1:0-6817 GCA_964450905.1 uncultured Verrucomicrobiota bacterium | reverse complement strand
TGTTTGCCGCAAATTGTTGAAACCAGATTGAGTGGGACTAAAATTTAAACCTTTGATTACCCACGTCCTTCCACCTACTTCCGTCAGAGAAGCTTACGAAGGTCTTCTTCATAAAAAAGAAGAATACATAGGGGTCGTACTAGACTGGAAAAGGTAAAGAACGAGTTTTTAGTTTTCCCCACTAAAGTGGGATAGGTGAGTTCTTAGTTGTTAGTTTGACCGTACCCACCCCCCTGAGTGTAAACCATCATTTCAACAGCCATTTTTGCAGCTACATTTTTTTCTAATCTCTAACTGAATGATGGATGAAGTGAACTGTTGCCAACATATCTGGCGATTTCCACAAAGATCCAGCCGATCAATTCATTGTAGCGTCAACACGCATTTTGAATGCAATGCTTATCACCGCAGATAAAGAAATCGTAACTATTCAGCCTCAAGCTGTAAGCCTTAAGAATAAAAAAAAGGAGCAGATAGGCCCGCTAAAAACGCTAAAGTACGCTAAAGGCAGAGACTTAGGAAAAGTTAGAAAATAAGCTATTAAACATATTTGTCAAATTATTTTTATATTTAGAGCCTGTCCGCAGATTGCGCAGATTACACAGATTTAAAAAATTTGCGTAAAAGAGGTGATCATTCATCTGCGTAATCTGCGTAATCTGCGGATAAAAATTTGAGGCTGAATAGTTACAAAAAATCCATCGTTATCCTCATGCCAAGACCCCATGGTAATCGTTGTCGATTGTTAACTTCGATGTTGACAAACAAGCTTTGTAGTGCAAAGTTGTATTCAATGAATCTGATTAATCCTAGCAAGAGTGGTTGTGTGCAATTACTTTGTAATACAAAGTTATTTGTGTATCTATTTCTTGTCAGCATTTATCTTCGTCTGAAAATCTATGTCGATGATTATCAACTCACTCTTTTACGAGTTGGGGTTGGACTCTTTCTCCTCCTAGTAATGACCGGTTTTGTTCTCTTGGGATATTACATCATTCAGAAAAAATCATTCCGATGGCTTGTAGGAAGCAATGTCATTTCCACATTTACACTCTTTTATTTCCTCCAATTTACAAATCTCAACGGCTGGATCGCAGACTATAATGTTAAGCAATGGTTGAATGAAAAAGGACGACCCTTAGATATTTTCTATTTAAAACGTTTAGGCCCACCTGCTTGGCCAGCTCTTCTTCAAGTGGCCGCTGATCAAAGAGGTTTTTCAGAAACAAAGGAGGTCGCTCGTGAACTAATACAAATCTTCGTGATAAACCGAAGTCAAATACCTAAACAAACATGGCAATCTTGGCAGTGGAGAAAAAGCAAGCTCACCAAACAATTACAGGAAAAAATTTCTGTTAAAAATTAACTAAATATGAAAATCATTCGAGCTACTCACCTGGGAATGTGTTTTGGAGTGCGTGACGCCATTCAATTGGCGCTCAAACATTCAGAGAAAGAAAAACTCACCATCTTCGGAGAACTTGTCCACAATCAAATCGTCAACGAGACACTTCAAAAAAAGGGGATTCAAATCAGACTTCGTCTTGAAGAGGTGGAAACAAAAACGATTATGATTACGGCTCATGGCGCTTCGCAAAAAACAATTCGTAAAATATCCGAACAAAACCATCATGTGATCGAAGCCACTTGCCCTCTCGTTCATCATGCTCATCGATCAATCCTGGAATTGGTTCAAGCAGGATATCATCCTGTGATTATCGGCAAACGCGATCATGTTGAAGTTCGCGGATTAACAGAAGATCTGATTGAATATGATGTCATTCAGTCCGAAGAAGATGTCGTTTATTTAAAAGAGACCCCTCGTTTTGGGATTGTTGCTCAAACCACTCAACCCGTAGAAAAAGTCAAACGATTGGTTGATCAAATCCGTCAAAGATTTCCTTCATCGGAAGTACGATTTACAGATACGATATGTCAACCAACAAAACAAAGACAGCTAGCCGCAGTTGAACTCGCAAAACAATGCGATGTTGTTGTGATTATCGGCGGATCTCATAGTAACAACACAAAAGAGTTAACCGCTACATGCGGTCGTTATTGTAGTCGCGTTATTCAAATCCAAAATGCTGATGAACTAAAACCTTATTGGTTTTATAACGCACAAACGGTCGGCATTACCGCTGGCACATCCACGCCAGATGAAGTAATTGATTCAGTTGAATATTGGCTCAATTACTACTTATGATCCGGTTACTTATCAGCATTTGCATTGCAGAGAATGGATATTTAAAAATAATTTTATCATGAACCATCATCAAATTTTACAAAGAAAGATTCGGATATTATTATTATTATTTATTACGGCGCTTCTCCTAAGTGGTTTGACCGCCTTTCCGCTACAGTGGGAATTAGATCTTTTAGCTCGAATACTTGGAGCTGAAAACACAACCTCTCCAGATCCATACGCTGGATTAATTCACTGGATTGTTACCGTCAGAAATGGACTTCATGAAACCTATTCAAAATATCCCTTTCTCGCATACGGCACCGATTGGCTTGCTTTTGCACACATTGTCATTGCCATCTTTTTTATCGGCCCTTTGATCGATCCTATTAAAAACTCGTGGGTCATTACAGCAGGAATGATTGCTTGTGTCTTGGTCCCTTTCCTCGCTCTGATCTGCGGTCCGATTCGTGGAATCCCATTTTACTGGCGCCTCATTGATTGTTCATTCGGAATCTTCGGTTTTATCCCACTATGGTTTTGCCAAAAATATATTCGCGAACTAATTTCTTATGATAAGAAAATTGAGACAGGATTAACATGATTTATAATTTACAGAATTAAAAAATGATATGATTGCTCGCCATATTCATCATGCTTTAGCTCAAGTCCAAGAACTTCAACAGAAGGTATTGGAAAAACAGCGGTTCAAAGGTTACTCCGGACGAGCCCGCGCGGTTGGTGGAACGGTTGCGCTCCTTGCAACGATCTTGATGACAGGTACATCTTATCCAAAAACGACCCTGGCTCATGTCATAGGATGGGGAGCCGTTTTTGTCATAGCCATATTTCTAAACTATGGAGCGCTCACTTATTGGTTCTTATTTGATCCAACGGTAAAGCGCGATTTACGTCGACTAAAACCTGTGCTTGATATTATCCCCCCCATTTTAGTTGGCGGAATTCTTACCTTAGCCATTCTCCTTCATGGGCATCATGAATATTTATTTGGAATCTGGATGTGTTTATTTGGTTTAGCTAATTTAGCTTCAAGACATGTCCTCCCGAAGTCGATTTGTTTTTTAGGAATTTTTTATATGGTTTGTGGGAGTGTTTATTTATTACTTCCGAATCTTTCATTTTTAAATCCGTGGCCGATGGGAATTATATTTTTTGTAGGTGAATGGATCGGCGGCCTTATTCTCCATTTTGATGACAAGATATTTAGTCACAAAAAAGCACAAGATACACAAAGATATTTATGAAAAAGTGTTTTGTAATTTCTGTGGCTCATCCCAATCATCCCAACTTATGAATCCAAAAACTGATAATCCTTACGCGGCCTTAGAACGAATCTTTCACGAACCTAATCGTCTCGCTATCATGTCCTCTCTTTGCGCTTCTGCAGACGGCTTAACCTTCACTGATCTCAAAGAAGAATGTAAACTTACAGACGGTAATTTAAGTCGTCATTTAAAAGCTTTAGAAGAAGCCAAAGCTATTCGAATTGAAAAAACTTTTGTTAAAGCACGTCCTCAAACAACCATTTATCTTTCGGATATAGGACGCGAAAACTTCTTGGAATATCTCAAAGCTTTAGAAGAAGTCTTGCAAAAAGCGGCTCAAGCCATGGTGCCTGAAAAGAAGCCCACTTCCGTTTCAATATTTGGAGGTAAAACTTCACCGGCATGAAAATTAAAATAATAAAATTTGTTTTCTTAGGATGCCTCTTTTTAGGATTACCTTTATTAGGGGTTCTTATTACAGATAGACCGCTTGCGCTTTACTTCGAATTTCCACCAAAAACGAAATATATCGATCACGCACCCTTTTCATGGATGATCTTCTTTCTCATAGGTGGATTCACTCTTACAATCATCACTCCTCTCCTTTTCCGTGTTCTTCGTCTCCTTCGTCGCTCTCTATCCTCTATCTTCTATCCTCAATCTTCTTCTCCTTTCCCTTGGTGGGGTTGGCTTGGATTATTAACGGGCATTTGTTTTTGGATATTGGCATGGAATCGTTTCCCATGGTTTTCAGTATTTCAACCACATACCTTTACTCCCCTTTGGCTCCCTTATATTTTAGTCATCAACGCGCTTGCTGATCGTCGAAGTGGTCGTTGTTTGATACGGAATCAAACACATTTTTTTCTATGTCTTTTTCCTTTAAGCGCAGGATTCTGGTGGTTTTTTGAATATCTCAATCGATTTGTACAAAACTGGCATTATCTAGGCATAGAAAATTTCAGTGCTTGGGAATATTTTCTATATTCAACGATCTCTTATTCCACCGTATTACCAGCGGTCATCAGCACCCAAGAATGGTTATCTACATTTTCGATCTTCGACAGATTAGCCACAAAGAGGCCACACTCAGCGCGTGCAGCTACAGCTTCGGATCAAAATCTTGGTTGGCTACTCTTCTTATTCTCCGCTGGAGGATTAGCATGGGTCGGTGTTTATCCTGACTATCTTTTTCCTCTTCTATGGATATCGCCGCTCCTCATCATGATTTCATTCCAAATGATTTCCGGCACGCCCCATCTCTTTTCAAAAGTTGCTGAAGGAGATTGGCGCAACATCGTTACCTCTTCTCTTGCAGCTCTCATCTGCGGTTTTTTCTGGGAGATGTGGAATTATTACAGCCAAGCTAAATGGATTTATACCATTCCTTACGTCAATCGTTTTCACTTATTCGAAATGCCCATCCTTGGTTACGCAGGTTATCTGCCGTTTGGAATAATTTGCGCCATAACAACTGAATTCCTTGTGAACGACGACCAAAAATATTTTGACAGGATTAAAAAATGAGAAAGATGCGTCGTTTATCCCGAAAGCTTTTAGGGTAAACGACTCAACCTTAATTCGCCTCAATCCTGTTCATCTTGTTAATCCTATAAAAAATCTATGTTCAAGAAAAAATGGCAGAAATTTTTTATACCAAAAATTCTTAGCACATTCTTTTTTATCCTTGGTATTTCTATCGTTCCCCATCAATGGTGTGCTCGTAAAGCAGAGGCATGGTATCGTGGGGATATTCAACTGCAACAAAAATTGGCATGTGGTGTTGAACGGTGGGTTACGACAGAACTCAAGAGAAAGTCGTTTGTTTGGCATTTTATTTGTTATTTTTGCACACGCCGTCTTGCTTTACTGGCTTGCTGAAAAAGATATCGTTGCGACTTTATTTGCAGCAGGAGATCATATCCCCTGGTTTAGTTTGGTATTAGCAATTACTTTTATCGCGTTGAGATTCATTGTTATAGTCACTCTACCAGGAATCTTTATGATTTATCTTACCAAAGCCGTTATTCGCCGACGGTTGATATGAAAATTCAAATACAGCGGATTTCATGGGATCTCCTTCCTCTCGCAAATTGCTAAACGGCTTGGCTCAAACAGATACATGATGTCACATGTGTAGCCCACGAGACACCGGACTCAAATTTTGCTGGATGATTGGCAATATCAAGCCTTAGGAGCCGCGCAAAAATTAATTCACATTTTGCCGTAGGGGATTTCGCTGTCTGGCGAGGCGCGACTGACGAGCATATCCCCTGTGGATATGTAAGGAGGGAGCAACAACGCCAGGCGGCAAAAGACTCACGGAAGAATGTAAAGTTATTTTTGCGCGGCTCCCTACATTTCATCATTTTTTTTAAATATTGAAATAAACTTTCGACTCTGTGAAGACCCAGAAAAATGTTGTTTTTTGTGGTCCAAACAAATCCGACTACCAGAGTAGAGAAATGTCGTAGGCGCCCATACTCTCATCACAGGTTATCATGGTCATGTCTTCCGCTTTTGCCTGCGCAATCAACAGACGATCAAAAGGGTCCCGATGATGAAATGGAAGTTTGATGAGTTCATGCAGATGACGGGGTATGATGGGGAGGATGGAAAACCCTAATTGCTCGATCTGCTTTGGGAAAAACTCTTCGTATGGAATTGGCAACTTCAATTTACCCAAACTGTCCTTGATCGCAATCTCCCACCCACTCACCATGCTCACCATTTGTTCATTGGTTTCGTTCTCAATGGCATGGCGAGCGTTTTCACTCAGCCGCGCCTCATTTTCAAGAAACCACAACAACGCATGTGTATCGAGCAATAGTCTCATTCCATGTATTCCTTGAAGTCTTCCAGTGGTTCATCAAAGTCTGGCGCCATCCAAATTCCCTTGAGACAACCTGCTTTTGCTTTGCTCTGGGGGCTTACCGTCTCCACCGTCGCAATGACTTTTAGTTTTCCTTGGCGCAATCCTGGTGGCAATGGCAAGTGCAGTGTGCCATCAACATCCGGTTCGAGAGTGGCGGTGATTGTGTTCATGGCTTCGGCATAATATAACATCACTTACATGCTTTCGTAAAGAATGGATATCATGAACGGGGCTGTTCCAAAAGTAAATCTAGCAAAAAGATATTTTAAATTTTTATTTGGGAGGACAATCGTCTTCTCACCAAGAGCGGACAAACCCAGCATCTGGGTGAGTCTTTTCTGAGCCTGGTGTTCCACTTTTGCCACGGAATGAAGTCAGTTTGGAACAAGGGCTTCGAAAAGACTACCTCCAACACCGGGTGACTTGCGATTGGACATTCACACCATCACTTGAGGAAAAACCATGTATCCT
>CAYVFJ010000335.1:0-7611 GCA_964450905.1 uncultured Verrucomicrobiota bacterium | reverse complement strand
TATGGCCAATCCTATATCTACAAAAAGTACACCGATATCAAGGCCATCGCATCCAAGTGCGGCATGAGAATTCCATGACTAGCGCCTAAACCAGTTTTTGTTAAAGAAAGTAACGCGGAACACCTTTACATGAGAGTCGGTAACACCATGCCTAAAAGCAAAAATCTCATTGCTTTACTGCTGATTCCAGTCTATGGTTCCATAACTCTCCAGATCACAGACTCATCCATTAGTCAGTTACTCATCCTCAACTTCTCGTTTTTAATTTCTAACTTCTAACTGCCGAATCTACCACGAACGTCATGAATGATTTCAAATATACTTTTTTCTTAGCAGTTATTTTTGAAGCTATTTTTCTCACTCCGCTCCTTGCCCAAACCTCGACTTCCCTCAAGACGGCTCCATCGCTCAAAGAGAATTCATCCAATATCAATGATCAAAAATCTGCTGGCGCAGGGATTTCCGTGCCTGTAGATGATGGAAGAGGCTATCCTGCAGGTTATGGTTTTTTTCTTTGGAAACGATCTGCCTGGCCATGGCCGTCCACAGATTTCAAACTGACCATGGCCGGAATTAACGGAGATGCCGAGTTGATCCATCGAGGTTTGATCGCTTCAGATACAGACTTGGGTTACGGATTTAATTATCAAACGCTCGGACGTTTTGAAGAGTATCATCAAGGTCAAATTGATATCGGCAATCGCATGGAAACAAATAAAGCTTCAGGACGACTTTTTTTACAGCAACATGTGATCTCCAATTATGCTGAAATCGCTCAAATCCGTGCTGCTTACGAATTTGGATACGAAGATTACTCTCGGGAAGATGATACCTCGCCCACTTTTACGCTCGCTCCAAGCAGCTTTTTTCAAACTCTAAAACTGCATGGAGGAACTGGAAAGTTGACGCGCTCCAACTATTCTCCCAAGGGATGGAATCTTAACTTCGGAGCCGAAGCCACTTTTCGTGATGACTGGAGCCGGTGGGGTCCACCTAATCTCTGGGATTCGCCTTCTGAATTTCAAAAATTTCAAATAGATGGCTCTTACGTTGCCTTATCGATTCACGAACAAAAGTTGGTCACAAAATTCAGTGGCGGCATTGGCAACGGGCTGGATCGTCTTTCTGCTTATAAATTAGGCAGTTCCCTCACAGGCACGCCTCATTCTCTTGTGCTGCACGGTTTTTATACACGAGAAATTTTTGCCGAAGATTATGAACTCCTAAATTTCGACTATGTGATGCCTCTTCTTAAAGATCAACAACTGGCGTGGCACCTCTATTTTGATGAAGCGATCACGCAACGTTCAGATATTCCAGACAATCAAGCTCATGTCTGGTTTGGATCAGGGACTGGCATCAGCTTCAAAGGATATGGAGATATTCATTGCTTAATAGGCTACGGTTACGGAATCAACGCGCCACGCGGATCTGACCACGGTGGACACGAAATCTTCGCTCAAATGTCGAAACAATTCTGAAAAAATCTTTGTCTTTTAGCTGGCTAAATGCTCTTTTCAGGTTAATCTGTCCGCAGATTTCGCAGATGACACAGATTAAATTCCTCCTATCCCCATCCCTTCATTTCTAATTTCTAATTTCTAACTTCTCATTGTTCTGCCATGTCTTCCCCGCCTATTACCCCATGGATGATCTTGCCTTTCGGTATCCTCCTCGGAGCCATTGCCGTGATGCCACTTTTGGGTCGGCATTGGTGGGAAAGACACTATCCAAAAGTTGTTCTTCTATTGGGATCCGTCACTCTCATTTATTATCTCGGAATCCTCCATGAACATCATCGACCCATTGAAAGTTTCCATGAATACATCAGCTTCATTTGTCTCATCGGCTCGCTCTTTGTTGTCTCCGGAGGCATTCATATCCGTGTCAAAGGCGAATCCACTCCTACGATGAATGTCATCCTCCTTGCCGTGGGTGGAATTCTAGCCAATATCATCGGAACGACTGGAGCTTCCATGTTGTTGGTTCGTCCTTTTCTTCGTGCCAATAAATATCGATTAACCACTTATCACATTGTTTTTTTTATCTTTATTGTCAGTAATGTGGGAGGATCACTCACTCCCATCGGCGATCCTCCACTTTATCTTGGCTATCTAAAGGGCATCCCTTTCTTTTGGACGACACATGCCCTCTTTCCCATTTGGTTTGTAGGCATGACTTGGCTTCTTACCTTATTTTACATTTTTGATTACAACAACTTTATGCGTGCGCCTCAAAAAGTGCGTGAAAAAGAAACCTCTCATGAAACATGGAAGTTCGAAGGATTAGGAAACCTTGGTTGGATTGCGATTATTCTCGTAGCCCTTTTTATTAAAAATCCGCCTTATCTTCGCGAAGCAATCATGATTGCTGTTGCTTGGATATCTCGGCGCATCACAAAGTCTCATATTTATCAGGCAAATGATTTTTCATGGGCGCCTGTCCGTGAAGTCGCCATTCTCTTTGCCGGAATTTTTATCACCATGATGCCTGCCCTTGACTGGCTTGAGATGAATGCCGCAAAATTAGGTTTTTCTTCCGTCACGAGCTTTTACTGGGGATCTGGAATTCTTTCCTCTGTTTTGGATAATGCACCGACTTACTTAAACTTTTTAAGCGCTTCCATGGGGCTTTTTATCAATGATTCCATGATTCAAGGCGTCCAACAAGTTGTTGCCCAGGGTGGGGTAGGGGCTTTTACTGGCACTCAGAGCGATCATTTAATAGAAATCTTAAATACCATTAAAGCTCTGCAACTCTATCATCCAGAAGCTTTGCGAACAGTTCCAATGCCTCTTCATGACATTCAAATTTGTTATTTATTAGGCAATCGACCTCTTCATATTGCCGCAATCAGCATTGGCGCTGTTTTCTTTGGAGCATGCACTTATATTGGGAATGGCCCAAATTTTATGGTTAAAAATATTGCGGAACATGCGGGAGCAAAAATGCCGACTTTCTTTGGATACATTTTTAAATTTACACTTCCTATTCTGCTGCCCATGCTCATTGCCATTGGATGGTTCTATTTTCGGTAAAATCAATTTATTTTTTTGGGATGAAACGTGTTGTTCTGCTCGGCTCTACAGGTTCTATTGGCCAAAGCACTTTGAAAGTGCTTGAGGATATTCCCCAGCGTCTACAATTGATCGCTCTGGCTGCAGGAGGAAATAATATTCCAGAATTGATCCGTCAAATAAATCAATACAAACCCTCCGTCGCTTGTGTCTTTGACGCCTCTAAAATATCCGAGTTACGTTCAAAAGTTCATTCTCACACCCGTTTAGTGGCAGGCGCTGAAGGACTTCTTGAACTTGCGACTCTTCCAGAAGCGGATGTGGTTCTTATCGCCATTGTAGGCACTGCAGGATTACGCCCTGCCCTCGCTGCAATCGAAGCGGGAAAAGATATTGCGGTGGCTTCCAAAGAAATTTTAGTGATGGCAGGGGAAGCCGTCACCACCGCAGCAAAACGAAAAGGCGTTCGGATCTTGCCCGTAGATAGCGAACATAATGCGATCTGGCAATGTTTGGACGGAAAACCTAATCACGAAATTCGCAATCTCTGGCTCACCGCTTCAGGCGGTCCCTTTCGTAAAACACCCAAAGCTGATTTTGATAAAATCACTTTGAGCGATGCTCTCAAACATCCAACTTGGAATATGGGCAACAAAATCACGATTGATTCAGCCACTCTGATGAATAAAGGTCTCGAAATGATCGAAGCCCGTTGGCTTTTTGATATTGAAATGAAACGTGTTCAAGTGGTGATTCATCCTCAAAGCGTCATTCATTCCATGGTAGAATTTGTGGATGGCTCTCTCTTGGCGCAATTATGCGAACCCAACATGCGTTTGCCCATCCAATATGCGTTAACCTATCCCGAACGCATGCCAAACACATTGCCCCAGGCGGACTTTAATCGCATGTCCATGCTTCAGTTTGAAATGCCAGATCACAATCGGTTCCCCGCTTTGAGACTCGCACGTGAATCTGGAGAACGAGGAGGAACAACCCCCGCTGTTTTTAATGCGGCAAATGAAGTTGCAGTGGAACGCTTTATCAAAGGCCAAATCCGATTCCCACAAATCTGGGGGATCGTTGAGCATGTTCTTTCCAAACATCGTGTCATTGAACACGCAACTTTGGAAACCATCGTCGAAGCCGATCAATGGTCCCGCGCCGAAGCTACTAACCTAAAATGACCCATGACGTAGGTCCAGAAGAACTCTATCTACTATGGCGAAGATGGCAATTCCTCCTTGTTAGGGAGGGAAGCCTCCTTCCCTTCAGCGGTCAATTTTTCGAGATTGATTTTGGCTTTTGCATGACCTTGGTCGGCTGCTTGACGATACCATTTTTCAGCTTCAGTATTGCTCTGGGACGTTCCTAAACCATTTTTATACATGGTGCCGAGATTATTCTGTGCTTTGGCAAGTCCCTGTTCCGCGGCTTTCAGATACCATTTGACAGCTTCCGCATGATCTTCTGCTACGCCTTTGCCATTTTTATACATCCAACCGAGGTTAAACTGGGAGTTAGCATCCCCTTGTTCTGCTGCCTCCTGATACCATCTCACGGCTTCTCCATAATTTTGTTCCACGCCAGTTCCCATCTCGTACATCACTCCTAAATTATATTGTGCGTCCCTATCACCTTGAAGCGCAGCTTTTTTGTACCATTTCATTGCCTTGGCATAACTTTTTTCACCTCCCTCTCCTGTCTCATACATCACTCCAAGATTGAACTGAGCCGCGGCATTTCCTTCTTCTGCTGCTGCACGATATTTTCCGACAAGCAAAGCGGGATCTTCCCTGGTTATTCCAGCAGCAGGTTTTTCTTTAGAATCTACAGTCATCGTAGAAACAGAATTTGGTTTGGCAGATGTAACGACGCCTTTTAGAAGAATGATGATGTCTGGATACCCTTTTTCCGTGGCATACTGCAGCGCTGTTTTACCGTCCGCATCTTTCACATCCGCATCCGCGTCCGCGTTTAACAGGGCTTTTACAACCTCTGTATGCCCTACCCCAGACGCAATCATCAAAGGAGTTGTATTCTTTTTTGTTCTCGCATTGGAATAAGCGCCTTTCTCAAGCAAAAGTTGGACTAACGGCAAACTACCCTTGTGCGCGGCCAACATAAGCGCTGTCCAACCATTCGCGTCCTTCGCGTTCACATCCGCGCCTTTTTCCATCAAAACCTTGGCAGATTCAGTATGTCCTCCTAGAACAGCAACCATGAGAGATGTCCATTGATTTTTATCCCTGACGTTTACGCGGGCGCCTACAATCAACATTTCAATCAGTTTAGTGGTCTTCCCGCTTTTAGCTGCGTCGAACAACTCGGAAGATAGATCTATTTCTTTTTTAAGCGGACTTTCAGGGGAGCTCTTGATCTCTACAGATGGAACGGAAGCGCTACTCTGAATCTGCGATGGATGAGCCACAGAAGGTGGTTTTGTTTCTTTGGGAGGAGAGGGTGTGCTTATCACTGGTTTCAAAGATTTTGAGGCATCTTCATTTTTAGGAAGAGAAGATGGTTGTGATAAAATCGGTGCGCTTTCTTTCACCTGATCTTTAGTGGGAACAACCGCTTCGATAGGCTCAATTTTTGGCTGCACAGGAATAGCTACAGGGAGAACGTCTTTTTTATCTGCTTTCTTTTTTTCAATGGAAACCGTCTTCTTCTCAGAAGTTTTCTCTGATTCAGCGGAGGGTTGCGACAAAGCAGTTTTTTCGCTGGCAGACTTTTGAATGCCAGTTGTCCATCCAAAAATGATCCCGCCAACAACCAGGACAGCTCCAACGAGACTTATGAAAAACCCTTTTTTAGCTTGGCTCCAATACTTAAAGAGAAAGATCAAGCTAACAAAAGGCACAAATAAAAATCCCAATCCCCACCATGGACTCTGACGAAAAGCAACGACCAACATCATGATCGATCCGACCAACGCAACCACCCAACCTACAACGAACAGGATATACATTACAATTTCCATACAAGATACTAAGGTTGGATCATTCTTACTGAGTCCAAGAAGACAATCAAGTAACAACTGCAACTGTGCTAACCTTGCATCTTAGAGCACAACGCGCTAAGCATATAGGTTCATCTTTTTATGCATCCACTTCTTTTACTTTGGGATATTGACGGGACTTTAATCAACTCGGGTGATGCCGGAATGGAAGCTCTTCGTTATGCTTTGTTGAATGATTACGGAATTCTGGATGATCTCGGTGATATTGAATTTGCTGGGAGAACAGACCCTTCTATTTGTATGGATATCTGTCGTAAACATCATGGCCACGGATTCGTGCCTCAGGAATTGCTCGAAAGTTATTTGGAATATCTTCCTCAACTTCTCATAAAAATGAAGGGCAGAGCCTGCCCCGGAGTTCGTGAGATGTTGGATTGGTCTCATCAACATCCGGAAGTGCATAATGCGCTGTTGACCGGAAACATTAAAAGAGGCGCTTACATGAAACTGAAGCATTACAATCTGGATCAGTTTTTTGAATTTGGCGCTTTTGGAGATGATTCACCTGATCGAAATGCGCTGGGACCCATTGCATTGGAACGAGCAAGAGAAATCTTGAAGAAGAACTTTCATATTCATTTCACTTGGGTGATTGGCGATACCCCGCGCGACATCACCTGCGCGCGCTCTTTAGGTTGTAAGGTTCTTGCCGTGGCTACAGGAAAATATTCTGCGGAAGAACTTCAAACCTATCAACCTGATATGGTTCTCGTGGATATGTCTGAATACTCTATCATGATTGAACAATGGGAAAAATCTTCCTAAAGATAGATAGATTTACTTTTAACAACTATGAAATCAGGACTCTTTTTAATCATCTGCACGCTTCTAATCACGGAACCTCTTTTTGGAAAATCAAACACGGACGAAAAACCACCTGCAGCCATTCCGGCAGTCCCTGTTGAAGAACCACCTCCTTCCATCAAAGCTACTCCCGTGGAGTTGCCTCGTCCATCTTCTAAAACAAAGCGTTCAAGCGCAAGTCCTCTCGATGATAAAGGAAAGATCGAAAGTCTGGACGTCAAAAAAGGAATCTTCGTCGTCCACGGAAAATCTTTTATTCTCTCTCAAAAAGAAGGGATGGTCTATGTGGACGGCTTAAAAGGTTCTTTATCTCATCTTAAAGCCGGCGATTTGGTATCGGTTATTTATTTTGAAAAATCTGATGGCACAAACCTTGCCACACGCGTGATTAAAGGATATGAAGTCAAAAAGAAAAAGAAGGCTTCCTCCGTGAACTAGAACATCCGGACAAAAATTATGGTTCAATTTGTTCTTCTGCGACAACAGTTTTCAAGGCATGTTCTAAGCCTTTTTTTATTCTTTTTCCTTTTTAATATCTACCCCGTTTTTGCTGATTTAACGGTAGTTCAGATGATCGAAGACCTACAAAATTCCACGCCTCGTGGCAAAGAACAAATGACTCTTTATGTCAGCGGAAAACGAATCAGACTGGATCAAGGTCAAGCAATGTCGAGCATCATTCTCAATGATCAAAAAGTGACTTTCTCCATGATGCATGAGCTTCGTCAATATGTGGCTCTATCTCATGATCAGATAAAGATGGACGAT
>CAYVFJ010000334.1:0-3236 GCA_964450905.1 uncultured Verrucomicrobiota bacterium | reverse complement strand
TTCCTCAAAAACCCATAACCTAGCTCTCTGTTGGTTTCACAATGACTCCTGCGAGCAATGACGAGATATTTCTGTTACGCTCGTCCCATGTATTGTCCGGTGCGTGTATCGATTTTTATGATTTCTCCCTCTTTGATGAAGAGGGGCACTTGAATGGTGATGCCGGTTTCCATGAGAGCCGCTTTTTGTACATTACCCGATGTATCTCCACGAACTCCTTCTGGCGATTCCATTACTTTGAGATTCACGTTGGATGGCAACTCAACCTGCACAGGGGATTCATCATTGAACAACACTTCGCATACGGTGCCTTCCACAAGATAATCCTTTGCATTCCCGATCAGATCCTCATAAAGAGTAATCGATTCGAAACTTTCCGGATTCATAAAACTGTAGCCAGTCCCATCTTTGTAGCTGAACTCTAGTTTTTTTCGCGCCAAAGGAACCACCTCAATCGGTTCTGTCGATGCAAATCGCACCAAGGAGGATCGTCCCGTTTTGATGCTACGAATGGTGGCTTGAACAAAAGCACGCAAGTTCCCTGGCGTCCGATGTTGGGTATCCAACACGGCGCACACTTCTCCGCCATACTTGATGGCCATTCCTTTGCGAACATCATTAGCAGTTGCCATAAAAATCAATCCTCTTAATAAGAAAGCGAAAGCTACCGAGCCCGTTTTTGACAAGCAAGCTTAAAATAAAACCCTACTCACAAGCCAAAACAACCACATAAAACAATATGGTTGCATATATTCCATATTAGAATATATTATATGAATGCGATGGACGCTGAAGGAAAGCCAACGATGGGCTAAAGACTACAGACACTACGAAAAAAATCACCCGATGGAATTAGCTGCAATCATGTCCAATTTAGATAGATACATAGAAGCCCTAAATACAACCTCTCATCATCGTTTGATTCAAGCTGGTTACCTTCATAACGAACCATCGGGAGTGATTGCAGTTGACCAAAAAGGAGGCGGAGGAAATTTACAAGCCACTCGTCTTTACACCTACACATTTCTTAAAGACAAATTTCTTTACCTCATTACCATTGGTAACAAACAAGAACAACAAGATGATATTGAATACTGCAAAGAATTTGTAAAAAACCTGGGTTGAAAAACCCTTATTCGAAATTCCCATGAAAAAACATACTAAAAATATACCCGCTCTACCCTCTGGAAAAAGTTATGCAACCATTCGAGAGATGATGGTACAACTTGGAACTTCCAAAGAGGTTTTAACACGATTTGACGAACTAAAAAGAGAGCGTCTTATTGTTGATCGCCTTATCTCCATGAGATCGAAGGCTGGCCTGACGCAGCAAGCGCTTGCTGCGAAAATGAGACTAACTCAGGGAGCTATTTCAAAGCTCGAATCAAGCCGTGATGCTGATTTGACAGTCAAGGAGATTGTGACCTATGCAAATGCCACTGGACAACATCACGTTGGCGTTGTCTTAGATAAAGAAGAAATTGAGCCTGAGCTTGCATACGCTTAAGCCTTTTCAATTTTGGTCTCTCTGCTAACTTTTTTGTCCTGCACCCGCGCGTGCCAAACGTTCTTCATAATCACGATTCATCAATTCCGTAAGCATCGGATCAATTTTACCTTCGATAAATTCTGAAAGGTTATAGATCGTATAATTGATTCGATGATCGGTGACTCTATTCTGAGGAAAATTATAAGTGCGGATTCGCTCGCTTCGATCTCCTGTGCCAATTTGTGATTTACGTGTTTGAGCGTATTTCGCGTCTTCTTCTTCTTGTTTCGCAGTCAGAAGGCGAGAGCGTAAAACGCGCAAGGCTTTCGCTTTATTCTTAATCTGACTCCGTTCGTCGGCACAACGCACGATGAGTCCTGTTGGTTTATGAGTGATTTGCACTGCGCTATCGGTGGTATTCACGCCCTGTCCTCCGGGTCCTGAAGCGCGACAAACCGTGACTTCCAAATCTTCAGTTTTAATTTCGATATCGACCTCTTCCGCTTCTGGTAAAACAGCCACCGTTGCCGTGGAAGTATGAATTCGTTCATTGGCCTCTGTGGATGGAATTCGTTGAACTCTGTGAACTCCACTTTCGTAGCGTAAATATCGATAAACATCCTGTCCTTGAACGGCCATAATGATTTCTTTGTATCCTCCACGGCCTGAAGGATTCGAATCCATGGGGTCGATCTTCCATCCGCGAGTTTCCGCGTACCGGCTATACATTCGGAACAAATCTCCGGCGAAAAGAGCGGCTTCATCGCCCCCTGTTCCTGCCCGAATTTCGAAAATTGTATTTCGGTTATCGTTAGGATCAGGAGGTGAAATCGCTGCCTTGAGAGCCAATTCCAGTTGATGGTCTGTCTTTCGTAAATCAATGAGGTCGACTTCGATCATTTCAATCATTTCTGGCTCAAGTGAATGTTCTGTTTTTAACTTTTCATTTTCTTCGATGCGTTTTTTTACCTGCTCATAATTGGCAAATTTCTCTAACAACGTTTTGACGCGAGAATGTTCTTTGCCTAATTCAGACATTTTTTGGGAGTTACTAAAGATTCGACTGTCACTGAGTTGGCTTTCAGCTTCAGTCAGTCTCTGTTCAAAGAGAGGTTTGTAAGAAAGAAGATCCATGGGTGGAAAATGAGAAGTTAAAAATTAGAAGTTAGAAATTAGAAGTTAGAAATTCATGAACCAATATTGGTATAAATAGTGGATGATTCTCTAATGAACCATACAAAGAGAGTCCATGCAGAATGAGCACAGACTTCTAAAGCAATCGTCCGCTACTTTCTAAATCGTTTATTAAAACGTTCTACGCGACCGGCGGTGTCTATAAACTTTTGCTGACCGGTAAAGAAAGGATGACACTTTGAGCAGATTCCAATATGGAGGCTGGAACGAGTAGAACGAGTGCGGATGACATGGCCACAAGCGCATGTAATGGCCGCTTCTTTATATTCAGGATGGATATCTGTTTTCATAAGGCAGAGGAGTATATCGAAAATCAAAAAGGATTCAACTCATTTTTTTTGCCACCAGAGTGGCATTGTGTCCTCCAAAGCCAAACGAGTTATTGACCACCGCGCGAACACGGGTTTCTCTGGCCTGATGAGGAATATAATCCAAGTCACACGCGGGATCTGGATTATCCAGATTGATGGTTGGAGGAACTTTATCTTCCTGGATGGCTTTCGCGCAAATGGCCATCTCCACTGAACCGGCTGCTCCAAGAAGATGGCCTGTC
>CAYVFJ010000333.1:0-4341 GCA_964450905.1 uncultured Verrucomicrobiota bacterium | reverse complement strand
AACAACACAAGGTAGCGGTGGTTCCTGGCGATGCTTTTGGGTCTACGGGCGAAGGGCATGTCCGTTGTTCTTTTGCCGCAGCGATGCCCGAGATTGAAAAAGCAGTTGAACGCATGAAATGTTTTGTCGGCGCTCTTTAGCTCATCTCACACCCCTCGTTGAGTGGGTGTCCATATGTATTTATGAACCTGCAGTTGAAAACGCACCTGCAGATTTTCTTCGAGAAGCCATTGCACGAGGAGTTTGGAATCTAAACCCTCATGGCCTGTCGTTTGACCTGACGCTGCAGCGGTTTTAAACGTGGGCGAAAACAGGACTGATCGAACCTTCTTTTCTAATTGATACCGGCGCACTTGATCACATGCCCATTCAAAATCTTTCCGTGAACCAATCACAAACTTAACTTCATCGTTTTGATTTAAGCGCCGCAGATTCGAGAAAAGATGACGATCAGATTCGCCGCTGGAAGGACATTTGAAATCCACGATTCGTATGACACGCGAATCAACTTTAGAAATATCATGAGCCCCGCTTGTCTCCAGCAAAATCGTTTTCCCAGTGTTGCATAATATTTTCATCAGCGGAAGAACAGCCTTTTGGAGTAAAGGTTCTCCTCCGGTCATTTCTACAAGCAAACAATGGAAGGACTCCACTTTTTGAATCACTTCATCGATGGACATTCTTATCCCGCCCGTAAATGCAAAAGCTGAGTCGCAATAGGCACAACGCAGATCGCATCCGGTGAGACGCACAAAGACACAAGGCAGCCCTGTGTAAGTGGATTCCCCCTGAATGCTCAGATAAATCTCGCTGACTTGAAGATGATTGATTTTTGTCATCCAACATCTCTTTTCCGGAGGCAAAACTGGAGACGTTGTGGTTTGGACGAATCCCCCTGAGTGCCCAAGTCAATCACCTCAATTTCATGATCTTTCGTGAATATTTCCTGAACATGTTTGCGGTGAATCGTGCTGAGAGGTTCTGACTCCAAAGGTTCGCCCCATCGTCGGACTTGATTGACAAGAGACTGGATTCGCTCAATGATTTCCGGGTCGATCTCGTTTTCAGAGATTTGGGCTACGGATGTCTGTGCTTGTGTTTTTGCTTCAAAAGGACCGCTGATATCCAAAAGGATACGAGGAACTAATTTATAACGTCGCTGAAGAATGAGATTCAGAAGAAATTGAATTTCATTGACCGTAGACCCTCGACGTCCGATCAAACGAGCTGCATCCTGACAATCGACTCGGATACGGACACTTTCCCTTTCAATGAAAGTCTCAAGTTTTGCTTCAAAAGATAAGAATGGCAGCATGAAGCCCAAAATCTCCTGGGCTTCACGAGCAATTGCTTGAATATCTAATGAGATGGGGTTTAAGGGTTGGTTATCAGAATGGGAGTCGGTAGGATCCATAATATATTCCTTTTTATTTCTTTTTTGTGTCTATGGGACGGCCAAACGTAAATCCACCTTTGGCCTTCACTTTTTGAGGAGGCTTGACCGGTTTATCTTTGGTGTAATAAGTCTGAAGAATCGTCAACAGATTTTGAACCGTCCAGTAAAGGGAAAGACCTGATGAAAAATTATAACAAGTAAACAAAAACACAGCCGGCATCATCCACATCATGATTTTCATGGAAGGATCTGCATTGGGCGCTTGAGGAGTGATTTTTGTCTGCCAAATCATGGTGGCCGCCATGATCAGCGGCAACGGATTGATTGCATAGTTAAGCCCAGGAAGATGGGCGATCGTGTCAGAAGCCGAAAGATCTTGTATCCAAAAAATAAAAGGCGCCCCCCGAAGCTCGATGGATCCTCTTAAAAGACTATAAAAAGCGAAAAAAATCGGTATTTGAATAAGCATGGGCAAACAACCTGCCATGGGATTGATTTTGTATTCTCGATACATCTTCATCATTTCTTCATTCAATTTCTTGGGATCGCTCTTGTGTTTTTCCTTGAGAGAATTCATTTGGGGAGCCAACGCCTGCATGTGCTTCATGTTTCTAGTGCTCATGGCTGTGAGTGGCCAAAACACAATTTTGATCAGAACCGTGACCCCAATAATCGCCAATCCCCAGTTATGAAAAACCGAATGAAAAATACTCATTAACCAAAGCAATGCTTTGGTTAAAATTCCGAAGATCTCAAGTCCCATCACTCGAAAATCGAGAACTTCATCCTGCTTATTTCCCAAAGAAGAAAGTGTTTTATATTCTTTGGGGCCAGCATATAAGTTGAGGACAAAATTCGTAGAACCACCTGCATCCAAATGAAAAGGGGCTGAATCGATGATTGCCAAAACTCCATGAGGATTTTTCATCGCATGTAAAGTTTCGTGGGCTGGCAAGGAATAAGGTTCTGCCTTGATGGCTGCAAATGGAAATTGCGGCGTCAGCAGTTGAGTGAAATATTGATTTTTGACGGCTGCCCAACGGATGGGCTGAGCTTTCGAGAAAGGTTTTCCCTGTTTTTCAGTTTGTTTCCGCAACCCTGCCAAGGTTTCATGGAAAGGGTTCTCTTCAGATAAATAAGAAAGCCCTATATAATCGCCTGTATCTCGGTCGTTGAGGGGCTCAGCCATACCCACCGACGCTTCGAGAACCAGATTGCTCAGGGCGGATTTCGTTGTATTTTTTAATGTCAATATCGTCTGGATTTGATAATTCGGTTTTAAAGTATATTCCTTTGAGATGAACAATCCTTCTGGAGACTGATAAGTCGCTGTCAATTGGTTGCTCGAACCTATTCCATGATAGGAAGCATCGAAAGCAGCGTCTCCTACAGCCATCGCCATCATGGGCAGAGGTCCGTGAGCATTTAAAAGGATGGGATCTGTTTTGTTTTCGAAATGTTTTTTAAGTTTGATCCGTTCAATGCCGCCCCCTCGGTTGCTGAATTCAACAACAAAATCTTCATTTTCAAGTGCAGTGATCTGCGTGGAAACGGAAGAAGCTGTTTCTAACTCCGGAAGAATGCTTTTCCATTTTATCTCGGGAGACGCTTGAGTGGTTAAAGTATTTGTAACACCTTCCGTTCGAGCCACCTGATTCGAACCGTAAGATGAGGATGAAGGAGGAATGGGTTTTTCCGGCCACAGCCAATTCCAGAGTGGCCCCCATAAAACAATGAGTAAGACACAAACAATAACAAGAGGAAGAGTTTGACGGTCCATAAGGAATTCTAAGGTTCAGTTTTTAGTTTCGACCATGATCCTAGAATAAGGCTTTGTTTTTTCATGGGCACCGGATCATGTCCTCCCTCACAAAAAGGATGACAACGACAGATTCTTTTCATGCTGACCCATATTCCGTGAACAAGACCCTGTGTTTTTAATGCCTGGCAAGCGTATTCACTACAAGAAGGATCAAACCGGCACCATCGCCCCAGATAGGGCGAAATGGCAACTTGATAAAGTCGAATGAAAAAAATTAAAAACCTACTCATCACAGAGCTGCAAGAGACATGCCTTCCGACAGAGTCGTAAAAAATCGTCATGCAACATTTGATAAGTGGCATGAATGGCAGAAGGACGTCCCATCATAAGGATTTTTTGAGAACTCTTCATCTCCACACGATATTGTCGAAATATCTCCCGCATTCGACGGCGAACCAGGTTGCGCTTGACGGCCTTTCCTAAACGTCGAGGGGAAAGAAACCCGGCGCGAGTAGGCGCTTCAGGCACGTTCGAAGCTAGAACATGAAAAATGATATGGTTCCCAATATGTTTATGGCCTGAAGTTAAAATCTGTCGGATTTCAGCCGACCGATGAATTTTCAATGACTTGGGTAAGCGTTGGTTCATCCCATCCAAATCCATTTAACCTCAAGCTTATCTTGTTAAAAATGATCTCCCGTTTTTTAAATTAATTTGTTCACTCTCAACCTACGATGGCAAAACTACATTTTTGGAATTAAACGTTTCCGGCCCACACTCCGGCGTCGCGCAAGAATTGCTCGACCAGATTTCGTGCGAGTTCGGCTTAAAAAACCGAACCGACGGCTTCGTACACGTTTAGAAGGTTGATAAGTACGTTTCATGTGGAGCCGATAAAATAGATGTTTGATTTCATTGTGTCAATCATGGAACCATGAAAAGATATCTTTTTATTTGCCCTTCGCTAAACCTTGTAGTTCATGACTATCACCTCTTTTACAAAAACAGCGCCTTCATGGACTCATTTTCCGATCATCTTCGAGGACGACGTTCTCATTGCGATTCACAAGCCTATCGGTATTTTATCTCACCCCAATTTTCAAACAGAATCGCGCTCTTCTTTTGAAGGGCGATATCATCTGGATGAAAGAAAATTCGATACTCCTCGAGGACCGTTATGGCT
>CAYVFJ010000332.1:0-5901 GCA_964450905.1 uncultured Verrucomicrobiota bacterium | reverse complement strand
CAACACTGACTCTCTCAGCCATAGAACGTCTCACGGCACACTTAAGCCACTCCGCGATTCCCGTTGAAGTACTGGACCACATTAAAAAACAATGTCTTGTTGCGCTGACGCACTTTTCAACTCAAATTGAAGGGAATAAATTATCCATGGAACAGGTTTCCGGAGTTGTTGAAAGACATAAATCATATGGTTTGCTCCGTGATGAAAAAGAGGTCAAAAATTATTTTCAGTTGCTTGAAAAGATGCTTGGTTTAATACGCCAATACGGAAAAAATATCGGCGCTGAACTTGTATTGCAATGTCATTCAAAAATTCTGAATGAGATTGATGGAGAAACTGCTCTCGGAGAATTCAGGAATGTGCAAAATGCAGTTTATGATTCGGGGACCAGCAAGCTTGTCTATCTACCCCCAGAACCAAAAGATGTTCCATCGTTAATGAATGACCTCTGTTTCTGGGCGAACACAGCAAAGGTTCATCCTATTATCTTGGCTGGAATCTTTCATAATCAATTTGTCACAATACATCCTTTTGTTGATGGCAATGGCCGTTCCGCGCGGTTTTTAAGCCTGTATCTGTTAGACGCCAAGGGATACGATTGGAAGCAGATTGTTCCGATCGATCGTTACTATGCAGACAACAGAGGCTTGTACTACCAGCTGTTACAACAGGACTTCTCACATAATTATTACAATGGCCGCAACGAAACCGATTTCACAAAATGGATTGAATATTATGTGAATGGAATAAAAATTATTTTGGAGGGAACCATCCATCAAGTAGAATTATTCCAAGCCCAGAACATTTTGCTTAATAACAGACAATCAAAGATTCTCGAATACCTTGGAAAAAATAAATATGTGATCGCCCCACACTATTCCAAGCGGTTTGGAATCTCGACACGAATGGCCACACGAGATTTGAAGCAATTGGTTGAGTGGGGTCATCTGGCCGTCCTTGGCAAGGCAAGGGCAACAAAATATTTTCTGAAATAAAATTGCATGCCGCACAAAATAATGCCATAGTTCCACTCGCAGCCTAAGTCCTTGTCTAAAAAATATAGTAAGTTGTTTATCCTCACCTTCGAATTTTTAGCAAAAGATATTTGAAATTTTAAAAAGAAGGAATCTCACGCAGAGACGCAGAGATCGCACCACCACTGAAGGGTGGCAAGGGAGATAGGACAGTAAAGGAAAAAGTACTTGTGTAAAAACGAGCACGACGATATTTCATCCTTTGCATCGGATCTCTTGCAGGGTACATTCTAACAACTGAATATTTAGATGAAACCTTGATAGTCACCCATGTTCTGATTTATGCTGTACGAGCGAATATTTAAAGAATTTCAAAGAATGGGTTTGAAGTATGCAGTGATTGGCGGGGTCGCTGTGAATCTACACGGTTACAATCGTGTCACGGGTGATCTCGACATTGTCCTTTTGCTAACGGACGAAGAAATTTCCAAATTTATTAAGATTGTAAAGCAATTAGGCCTTGTCCCAAGGCTCCCTGTTAAGCTAGAAGATTTCGCCAATAAGGCAAAGAGAATGGAATGGATCACAGAAAAGAATATGAAGGTCTTTTCCGTCTATCATCCGGAGTTCCCTTTGGAACATATTGATGTTTTAATTGACGGCGAGGATAAAATTGGCGCGCTAATAAAAAACAGCATTCCAATAAAAGCTGGGTTGGTTCTTGTTAACCTTGTTCATCTCGATGATTTAATACAACTCAAAAAAGAGGCTGCCCGTGATAGGGATCTTATTGATGTGAAGGCGTTGGAAAAAATTCGAGAACATCTTGAAACAAAAAAACAAAAATAGTCGCGAGGCTATTCTATCCGATGAGCAGTGGCAGGATATCCTTGCCTACATGGAGCTTTCCCCAAAGGAAAAGCTGGATTATTTGGAACGAATGAATCTTTTTTTTCAAAAAATCTTACCTCCGCAAGATCCTGAATTGAACCAGTTATTAAGAAACAGCGGCTGCCTTTAATCGTGAAGCTCCACCACCCAAGGCTCAAACTAATAATAAAGGGGTCATCCGCGAAGTGCAGGAGAAATTTCTAAAACTCAAACCACCAAAAAAATGACGATTCGACTAGTTCTGATTTATGCAGGAGAACCAGGTTTTGGTTTGGAAGGAGTTAATTTTTTTGATCATTGTATTTCGTTTGAACAACTTCTTCAAATGCCTTGAAAGTCAAGTTGCTGGCATAAAATTGCATGCCGCACAAAATAATGCCGCAGTTCCAGTCGCAGCCTAAATCCTTGTTTAAAAAATATAGTAAGTTGTTTATCCTCACCTTCTAATTTCTACCCAAAGATATTTGAAATTTTAAAAAGAAGGAATTGAACACAAGAACAGAGCTTGAATGATGGCATTTCAATAGATAGGCTTTCTCGTTAGAAAACGGTAGACTGATAACAAACCCACTGTGAAACAATTGAATCCTAAGATCCAAAATGGAAAAATGATGAAATTTTTTCGTAGGTATCTTGTCTGTCGACTCCTGAACACTTCTGTCTTCTTAAGTTTGCCACATGAACTGAAGGGAATCGGATGAAAACCTTTCTCACTCGCAAGAGCCGCAACGGGTTAAAAGATGTTTTATCGCTTTCGCGCCGGATTGCGGAAGAATTCCATCCTCGTCAAATTATCCTTTTCGGATCCTATGCTTACGGTCATCCTCATCGTGGTTCAGACGTTGACTTAATGGTGGTGATGCCATTCAGAGGAAGGTCCGTCGCGATGAGTCGAAAAATTCTGGAACGGGTCGTTCCCAAAATGCCTATTGACCTACTGGTACGAACACCAGAACAAGTTCGAAAACGCCTGAAATGGAATGATTTTTTCCTCCGAGAAATATTTGCTCGGGGAAAAGTGCTTTATGAAACCGTTCACCCGTGAGTGGATTATCAAAGCTGAAGGGGATTACATGACTGCCACACGCGAGTTTCGAGCGCGGCAGAAACCGAACTACGATGCCTGCTGTTTTCACGCTCAGCAATGTGTTGAAAAATATCTGAAAGCCAGGCTTCAAGAAGCGGAGATTTCTTTTGCCAGAACTCATCACTTAACAGCACTGCTGGAGCGGGTGAAGGGAATCGAACCCTCGTCTCAGGCTTGGGAAGCCCACATTCTACCATTGAACCACACCCGCAACTCGAAAAGGTAACCATGCGAAATGCTGCTCTTATTTGCAAGCTTGTCTCTAATGGTTTGCCAAGTCAGCTAGAAAACGTTTAGCACCTCGCTTTTTGATTTGTTTTTCCAAACAAAAAGCTTCTTCACGTCCTGGTATTGTTTGATTAAAAACCTCCTCCTAATCCTGTGCACGGCTGGTCCAATAACTTTGACCGCTAAGATGCTGACGAAGTCTCTTAAATCGTGGCTGTTACGTGTGAAGAGATAACTTGAACAAATTGTATCATGGAAAAATGGTATAATTCCAATCATCTCGAAAGTTGTTTGGTTTTATCCTTAATGTCCGCCATTTCTTCTTTAGTCACTTCGATGCCCTTTTCAAACACATAATAGGGTCCATTGTTCAAGTTATTTTTTCGCTCGTCCTTTGATAGGTTCTGCGCGGTTCCCATCGTTTTGACCTAGCTCGTAGACAGTGAATCGCTTGATTAAAATATTTTCGCCGAGTTCTGCTATTTTAGTTGTGAGATGATCTTTAATCGTGATATCCGTATTTTTGATAAAAGCTTGTTCTAAAAGACAGGCCGTCGAATAAAATTTTTCTATCTTGCCGTCTACAATTTTCTCGACGATGGCAGCAGGCTTGTCTTTGACTTGCGCACGCGCGACATCACGTTCACGAGCAATCATATCTGATGACACCTGTTCTCGTGATACGCAGAGAGGTTTTGCAGCCGCGATATGAAGAGCAAGATCCTTTACAAACTCGCGAAAGGCATCTGTTTTTGCCACAAAATCTGTTTCGCAATTCACCTCAACCAAGACGCCCATTTTTCCTCCCATATGAATATAAGAAGCAATCACGCCCTCTTTAGCGAGGCGACTGGATTTTTTTGCGGCCGTGGCAATTCCACGTTTACGAAGACCCACTTCCGCGGCGGCCAGATTGCCTTGAGCCTCTTCGAGAGCTTTCTTACAGTCCATCATTCCTGCATTCGTTTTTTCACGCAGTTCTTGGACCATTTTTGCAGTAATGATCATATCAATAATGATTGAGTTTTAAGTTTTAAGTTACGAAAAAAGACATCATCGTTCTATTAAGAACTAAAAACTATCTTTAAAATTTAGTCTGAAACGGCTGCCAAATCAGCTTCTTCTATGGTCGCCTGTGTGGTCTGGCTAGATTTAGGAGGAGCGTCTTCTGTCTTAATCTGTTGAGGATGCAATCGTTCAAAATGCAACCGCGCTTGAGAGAGTTCCTCTCCGAAAAACGAAAGGAGCGTTCGGATGGCTCGGATCCCGTCATCATTACTTGGAATGATATGAGCCACAATATCTGGATCAGCATTGGTATCCACGAGAGCTACAATCGGGATTTTAAGACGGTTGGCTTCAGCCACAGCGATCTTTTCGTGGGTAATATCAACAATAAAAAGAGCTTTTGGAGGGGTATCCATATTAAGAACACCATCAAGATTCTTATGCAATCGAGCCAATTCCCTGCGTAAACTAGCGATTTCTTTTTTCCCAAGTTTATTAAAAATTCCTTCTTTTTCCATTTGTTCAATTTCACGAAGACGACTCACACTTTTACGGATCGTGGTCAAATTGGTGAGAGTCCCTCCGAGCCAACGTTCGGTGACACAATGCATATGACATTTCTCCGCTACCTCGCGAATGACCTCTTTAGCTTGCTTTTTTGTGCCTACAAAAAGGATTTCTTTACCGTTGAGGAGGAGGGGACGCAGAAAATCAAGAGCTTCGTCTATTTTCTTTTTAGTCTGCGATACATCAATCACATGAACCCCATTTTGGGCTTCAAAGATGTAAGGCTTCATTTTTGGATTCCAGCGTGCGGTTTGATGTCCGAAATGGACACCGGCTTCCATTAAATCACTAATCGAGAGTTCTGCCATTTTGTTTTTTCAGTTACACACCTTGTTTTTAAGACTTCAAAAATAGATTGAAATCTTAGCCACGAGGCACGGTTATTCACCGTTGGAGTTTATTGTTGTGATGATCCAAAAGGATCGTTCAGTTCAGGTTTCATCGGAACGCCAGAGCATGCTGAGATGATTCTCATTTAGCAAGCAAAAAACGAAAGATGAGTATTGTAACATTGGGTGGGGTGTATGAAAATGAGTTGATAAACATTTTGTGTATTGTAATATTCGGTGCTCTATGAAGGATTGGTTGATGATTCTCTCCGTTTGCACACCGAAACACCGTTATCTAGCCGTTCTTTTCTTAATAGGAATAGGGTTGGAATTGATGGCGCAAACCAATCAAGTAGAAATAGGCATATTAACAGGAGATCGTGTTCATGTGCGTGGGCGTCCGTTGCCGACGGCTGAAATTTGTTGTCAAATGAGTAAGGGCGATTCGGCACAAATTCTTGAACGTCGCCTGGTGCAAACTGTGGGAACCAATACGGAGGAATGGGTTCGGATTGTTCTTCCTGAAAAAGTGAATGTTTGGTTGCAAACAGATTTAGTGAAAGAAAATGTGGTGATTAAAAACAAAGTGAATGGAAGAGCAGGACCTAGTTTGATGTGGCCGGTCTTGTGCGTGTTTTCCAAAGGCGATCCAGTGAATGTTCGCACGAATCAATTGGAATGGATCGGTGTAGCGCCTCCTCCCCACGCGTCTGCTTGGATTTCCGGACGTTATATTCGAAGTGAAACAACTCCTATTTCCATCGCTCAACCGGTAAAATCAGAATGAGCGCTCGGATCATAGATGGAAAAAATATCT
>CAYVFJ010000331.1:0-5191 GCA_964450905.1 uncultured Verrucomicrobiota bacterium | reverse complement strand
GAAGGAAAAGAAAAGCTGAGCCGGATGATTGAATTAAAACAAAGTGATCTTCATCCCGGTAGCGGAGTTTTAATTCGCAACTTTGATAAACCTGGTGTCGTGCTCTCAATCCATAATCTTTTGGAATTGATGCTTCGGATTAGTGATAACAGCGCTACAGATATTTTGTTGCGTGAGGCTGGTGGTCCAGAAGCCGTCACTGATCGGATGCGATCTCTTGGAATTAAAGACATCGATGTCAGTCGATTCTTAATTCGAGGATCTGCAGATCGGAGCGGAGTGACAAGTCTACCTCCAGAAAGCGAATGGTCACCGGCACTTTTTGGAAAATTGGGCGAGGCTGTTTCACGAGAGAAAAGAAAAGAAGCCATAGAAAAATTTATGGAAGATCCACGGGATACCGCCACTCCCGACGCGATGGTCTCTCTTTTAGAAAAAATTTTTCAAAAAAAAGCGTTAAAACCTGAAAGCACAGAATTGCTTCTGGATATTATGAAACATTGCGAAACGGGAGAAACCCGACTTAGGGGATTGCTTGATGAGAGTATCATGGTTGCGCACAAAACGGGCACCCTGCATTCTCAAGGGTTCCCTGGCAACGGAGTTACCAACGACGTTGGAATCATGACCTTACCTGGAGATGCGGGACATGTTGCGATTGCCATTTATATCAAATCTTCTCTTCAAGATCAGTATGTTCAAGAATTGATGATGGCTCAAATCGGACGTGTGGCCTACGACTTTTTTTTATTTCAACCTTAGATTTTTCTCCAATTCAATGGTGATTGATCGATTGAACGAAGGATGTGAACCTATTGAATTCTAAAGGGATGATAAAAATAAATAATAAGCAGGCTTGTCTCTCGTTCAACGATACAATAGGTTGATATTGTGATATGAGTTACCTAGGTCGATCGTTCTCTGGGACCGAAAACCGAAAGGTTAAAACAATCAAATGAATCCTACTTTATTTCAGAACCAACCGAATCCGCTGCTTTTTTTGATAGTTGATGGTAGTAATCACGCCCACGTTTGAGGAGATCTTTAACTGCTGCTTTCTGGATATCATTTCCGTATCGATTTCGTTGATCAAGATAATCTTCGAGTAAATCAATCCATTGAACCCAATGAGCCGCATCTTCCACTGCGATCGGATGAAGTTTTTTTAAATCACAATAAATAGGACTGGTGCATGCGTACTGTTGACCCGTGGAAAAAGAGGCATGTGAAACAGGCGGTTTGTTTCCAAAAGCTTGCACAACAATCCAAGTGTTTGCGTCAACTGTCATTTCATATTGCAAAGCGCCTGTGAGTTGTCCTTGAAGTTCCACTTTTGAAATCACATTACCCATGCTGATGATTTCTATTCTTTCAAGCCCAAATTGAGATGAAGCATCTGCTTTGATAGATAGTTTCATTGGACTGCCTTTTTCTCCTTCCATGATTTCCCCAGGTTCTTTCCCATTCACAGTCATCCAGACCACAGGACCCGTGGTCACAAAACTGCGACCTTTTTTATAAGCTTCGATCCACTGGTCATAATCAAGAGGTGCGCCGGATTTAACATAAACTCGTGTCATTCCTAACATGCTTTTCCCGGAGGCAGGCATAGCGTCTGTTCCTGCGGACGCAGGAATTCGTAGATTACAATTTAATAAGCGCCACCAATATTTCATGGCGTTAGGAATATAATTGCGTCCTAACACATCGATGGCATCCACACCCACGAGAGCCGCATCAATCGGCAATTCACGAGGCGTGAATTTGTTGTTAAATTCTTCTTTATCAATCAATGATGTGTTTGGAGAAACAGTCCGAATACAATGATAACTGGCCGCTCCCTTCATCTCATGAACATGCTCTAGAATCGTTGCATTAGGCGGATAATCATCGTAACCGGGTGAACCGAGGGGTTGATTAAAACCATTATGAACGGGAAAAATCAACTTCGGTAAATTCCAAAGGCAAAGATGTCCGTAAGGTTCACTCCGATATTCTTCGCTCCAATAAAGAATATATGGATCTTTTGAAAGAGGACTGATTTTCCCTGTAAAATTTTTCCATTCAAAAATGGCTTCCCAACCCGCATTAGCCACCATGGCATTGACGATATTTAAATCTTCAGCCTGCGCCATCAGAAGAATGTCTGCGGGTTCAATAAGATAAATGGATTGACCGTAATTTGGATGAATATGCGCGTCTCCACAGAAGAATCCTTGTTTGCTCAGATCCGTCCACTTTCCTAAAGTTAACTTAATGGGTTTGTTGTCTCCAGGAAGGACTTCGAGTTCTTGGGTAACGTAACGATATTCAAGGCCTTTTACCGCTTCGATGATGATCTTTCCAGGTTCCACAAATAAGAGAGATTCCCCTGGCGTGTGGAAGAATTTTTGATGATATCCGACTTCGCCCAGTTGATAAAGAAAAGCATCTTTAGGCGTGCCAACCACTCCTTCCAACCACGCTTTAGGGTGAGCCATATAAGTTTTGTTTTGATCCTGATCTGTTTTAGTATCGGACTTCCTGACATAAATTCGTGCGGCCGTGGGATCGCCGGTTTGTTTATCCATCACTTGCAGAGGAATGCGCGCGGACATTTTTGTCAGGTCGATTGGATTAAAAACATGCTGAGGACGTGATTTTTCGCGTTCTTCTCCCGTGAGATCGGATTCGATCCGTAATTGGTCAATCCAAAAATCGTCCGACGCCTGGATATTAAAGGAACTAAAGAGATCCCCTGGTTCATAAATTTTTTTCTCTCCTTTAAGATCGGTCAGAGAAACAGTCACTGGAGTCCATTTTCCTGGAGAAAGTTTGCTTTGATAACGAACGGACCCTTTTTTTGTCCAATGCCAGGAGGTCACATCAAAACTTTCGGCTTTTAAAGAATAGATGACGAAAGAAATCCTGGTTTTTTCTGGTTGATCATCGACAAAGAAAAATCCTTCACCGCAACCAAGTGTCATTTGATGATTGACCGAGGCTAAACTATATTTGCCACCGAAAGCTTGAGCATCCGACCGAGTTCCCATGGTCCATAGCCACTCATGGTTGTTTTCAAAATCTTCATCGAGAAAGATCGTATTCCCAAAGAGAGAATTTATGCTTAGAATGAGGAAGAGAAAAAAGACGGATGATTTCATCGATGCTCTTATCTTGAGGGAAAAATGATTATGATTCGACAAGTGTTATTTCTATATTATAGCTTGTCAACGTATTTTATGGGTAGAGCTAGGGCTCTTTTATGAAAACAAATTCTTCTCTCTATCTTTCAACTCATTTTGAGGGGCATTGGGAATGGGTCGTTCGGCCGTGGTTCGAAGAAAAGTCAAAGACTTCATGGTTACAAACAAAACCGACGGTCGTTTTAATTCCGTCTCAAAGTTTCGGATTTTTTTTAAAGTCGCGGCTTTTGGAAATGAACAGTGGCTTTTTCAGGATTTTTTTTTGGACACCAGAAGAATACTGGTCTTGGCTGATTAAACAATTTGAAAATGTTCCTCGACTGGCCGATCCCGAAGACCTTCGGCTTGTTTTATCTGTGATCGCGGAGCAATATTTAAAATCATTTCCGCAAGCCACACAAATTCCTCCGATGATCCAATCGATTGCAACGGATCCGTCGGATTTGATAGAGAGTTTGGGTCTTCTTTCTCAATCGGGTTATGATTTTGATGTGATTGAAAATGAAACACTTAAACCCATTCTAAAATCATTTTCAAATATTCTCACTCAATCAAAGTTATCCATCATTCGTGGGATCAATCACGAAATAACCCAGGTCATCGACTCACTTTTATGGGTGGGTTTTGATGGAAGACATTGGCCTTACTGGAATTTACTGCGAACGGTTACTCAGACATCTGCCAGCTCGATGATTTGTCTTCAACAACCTCGTTATCAAGCAGAAAAAGTGGATCAACTTTGGATTTCGTCGTGGGAAGAATGGAGCGGGACGGTTGCAACCATTTTGGAATCTCCCGTAGTATGGGAACGACCTTTTACTTCGTTAGCATCGAGAATGGAATTGGATGACGAAATAAAAAGTGAAAAGAAGCGTGCCGTTGTTTATTACATCGGCAAGAATATTCGTGAGCAAGCAAAAGCTATTGCGATGCAAGCCACGGTTTTTCTTTCGGAAAATGAACCTTCACGGATAGGAATTCTTTTTCCACGATCGAATGCGCTTTCTAGAGAGGTTGCCGTGTGGCTCAATGAATGGCAAATTCCACATCATGACGCCTTAGGGCACAACGGGTTTGCTTCCCTGGATCCGAACGAACAAATGTGGAAAAAATGGTTGGCTTTTCAAAGCCAACCGGGATTAAGCGCTTTGATTCCATTTTTACATTCGCTGGATGACGGCCATGTAGAAGACATCGTTTCCATCATTTCTCTAACCGAAATGGAAAAGATACTGAAAGAGATTTTCCACGAAATCATGGTCGACGATCTCTCAGTTTTTAAAGCTTATCTAGCGGCTTCCCCAAACAGAAAACATAAAGAAGCAGAAGAAAGACTTCGTTCATTTTCCGTTTTACCTGAAGAAGCCACTTTCTCTGAATATCTTTCTCTCACAGAAAAAGCATTAGATCCGTTCAATTTTGGATCTAGAAATTTTATCATTCGTCAGCAAGCGAGTTTGTTAGCTCCATCTTTATCAGGACTTCTTTCACGAAAAGTTTATTTGAGATGGCTTGAGGAAATGACCAGGGACGTCAGCCGAACTCGTGATGAAATGGGGAACCATCCTTATGCTCACGTTCAATTACTCACTTATTTCCAAGCCGAAAATCAATCTTGGTCACATCTGATTTTTGCCGGTCAAAATGAGGGTGGATGGCCGCAAAAATTTAAAGAATCGACCTTTTTACGCGAAAAACAAATTCAGAAATTGAATTTAAAAGCAATCCAACAGGGATCACATGGTGAATCTCATTTTGTCGTGCAACCTGGGAAAGCGCACATTTTGACTGTCAGCGATCAGCGTGCGCTCGTTCAACGTCAATTTCTTCATTTACTGGAGTCGGTTGAGAACGGAATTTGTGTCACCGCATCTTTGATTAGCGAAGCGGAACCTGGATGTCATTTAATCCCAAGCGATTTTTTGGCTAGATTATATCTGTCAGATTGTGGAGAACCTCTCACCACGGAAAAAATGGCAGAAATCCAAAGTCAAACATCGGAATGG
>CAYVFJ010000330.1:0-11029 GCA_964450905.1 uncultured Verrucomicrobiota bacterium | reverse complement strand
AAGTTCTTTTAGTTTTATTCGATAGCCTACTTATGACTAAGATTTTATTGGTAGATGACGAAGATCTTCTCTTGGAGATGTGTAAGGAGACGCTCGTATCGGCTGGCTACACGGTTTCAACCGCTACGTCCGGAGAAGAAGCCCTCCAAAGATTGCGAGAAGGATGGGACTTGGTGATTACCGATCTTTCCATGGGAGGATCTGTCAACGGCATTGAAGTCCTACGACGTGTTCGAGCGACAGAAAGTTCGGATGTGCTCATCATGACCGGTTATCCGGATCTTGACACAGCCATCGAAGCCATGAGAGAGGGCGCCTACGATTATCTGATCAAACCTTTTGCGATTGAAACTCTCCTTTTGGCAGTTAAACGATGTGTGGATAAACGACAACTTTCCAGCGACTTGGCTCGGGAAAAATTTCTGCGAGCAGAATTGGAGAAGCTTTATTATGAATTGTCACGCATGGAAATGGTGAAGGAAACATTTGGTCATTTTGCCACGCCTGAGGTGGTCCAATTCGTCACAGAAAATCCTAAAGATTTCTGGAAAAGAGGTGAACGCAAAACAGTCACGTTGCTTTTTACGGATGTTCGTCAATTCACGCCCTTTGCGGAAAGTGTTCCTCCCGAACAAGTCGTCGAGGCGCTCAACGAAATTTTTGCCTGTGTGGTCAAAGCCGTTCGAGATCAAGGCGGAATTATTAATAAATTTTTAGGAGACGGCACTCTTGCTATTTTTGGAGCGCCTTTGCCTAATCCAAATCATGCGAGCGCGGCCGCGTTGGCAGCGCTTCAAGCTCGCGACGCAGTGGAAGTTCTCGCTGAATTGCGTCGTGAAAAAAATCTTCATCCTCTTCGGATTGGATTGGCCATCAATACAGGCGAAGTGGTCGCGGGTTGTCTTGGCACAGAAAACCGTGGAGAATACGGGGTCATTGGTCATGCGGTCAACCTTACGGCTCGATTGGAAAAAATAGCAGCTCCGGGACAAATTATTCTTGGACCAGAAACAGCCAGGCTTCTTCAAGATCAATTTGAGATTTCCCAAAAAGATCCTGTGATGCTCCCAAAAATTTCCGAGCCAGTGCCCATCGCTGAACTCATAGGACTTAACCCTGTGACAAGTTACTCGGCAATTTTCAAAAGTCTGGCGCCTCCGAGGGCGGAATATAAGTAATCTTCTGATGCTCTACTCTAACTAAAAATGACGATCAAAAATCTTATTCTCGATTGGTCTGGAACTGTTGTGGACGATTTGGCGGCCGTTTTCCGAGCTACCAATCATGTTCTCGCTCACTACAAAACAGTCCCCATGACGCGAGCACAATTTCAAGAACGATTTTGTCTTCCGTGGATTCATTTTTATCAGCAATGGTTGCCTCACGCTCCTCGTCATGAACTCGATAAAATTTTTTGGGAAGCGATGCAACCGGAACAAGAACTCATCCCCCTTCTGCCACATGCCAAGGAGTTCTTTGAGTTTACTCAAGCAAAACAGCTCTCCATTTTTATCTGTAGCACGGTAGATTCTCATAGCTTCCAAAAACAATCTTCTCGCCTTGGTGTTTCGCAATTCATTCAAAAAGCTTACGTAGATATTGAAGATAAACGAACGATCATTCATCGTATTTTAGATGAAAACCAATTAGTCGCTCAAGAGACTCTTTTTGTGGGGGATATGGTTCATGATGTAGAAACAGCAAAGATCGGAGGAATACGGTCATGCGCCGTCTTGACGGGATTTGATTCAGAAGAGAAATTGGCTCATGTAAAACCAGACTTTTTATTGCGTGATCTTCGCGAACTCCGTTTGATTTTAGAATCTCAAATTTCAAAGAAAGAAGAAATCTCACGCAGAGGCGCAGAGACCGCAGAGAAAACTAAAAATTAAGAACTAAAAACTAAAAACTTATTTTTCTCTCTCTGTGAGATAAATCCGCCTCAGGCGAATAAAATCTGCGAGATTTTTTTACAACGATCTTCAAAGTAGGAATCTATATTGCATTTCCATTCCGGATGAACAAAAAACCAAATATCCTTCTCATCACCAGTGATCAACAGCATTACAGCGCTTTGGGCGCTGTGAATCCAAAACTTAAAACGCCCGCGCTGGATCGTTTAGCTCAAGAAGGCGTCCGTTTTGAAAGAGCTTATTGCAATAATCCAGTATGTTCGCCATCTCGTTCCACGATCATTACTGGGCTTTATCCTTCCTGGCATCATTGTTGGACCATTGGCGTTAAACTTCCTGAAGATGTTCCCACCGTTGGGGATGTTTTCCGCAAGGAAGGTTATAGAACTGCTCTGATTGGCAAAGCGCACTTTCAACCTCTCCATTCTGTTCCAGGCCAGGAATCTCTTGAATGTCCACCCAAACTTCGGGACTTAGATTTTTGGCGTAACTTTCATGGTCCATGGTATGGATTCGAACACATCGAAATCACCCGCAACCATACGGACGAAAGTTTTGTGGGCGCGCACTACGCCCTGTGGATGGAAGAAAAAGGGTTAAAGAATTGGCGAGATTATTTTCAATCGTGGCCTTCCACACCTCATCCTTCATCAAAAGCGCAGAAAGAATTTGCTTGGGATTTGCCTCAGGAATTTCATTATTCCACATGGACCGCGGAACGAACCATGGCTCAGATGGAAGAGAGCGTGAAGAGTGAAAAACCTTTTTTCTTATGGTCCAGCTTTCATGATCCGCATCCTTCGTATCTTGTCCCCGAACCTTGGGCATCCATGTATCGTCCTGAAGACATGGAGCCTGGAAAGTTAGCGCCGCAAGAATTGGATGGAATGCCTCCGCATTTTAAGAAAACACAAGAGAAAAATCCTGATTTTTCCATGTATCAAGAAACCAAATATGCAAATCACGGTTTTCATTCTCATCTGATCGAGGAAGAACGGTTAAAAAAACGTATCGCAACCTATTACGGCATGACCAGTTTGATGGATCAACAGATCGGCCGTATTTTGGATCACCTCGATCGTTTAGGGATTGCAGACAATACGCTGGTGGTTTTCACAACTGATCACGGCCATTTTCTCGGTCAACATGGGTTAACGGCTAAGGGCGCTTTTCATTACGAAGATTTATTACGTTTACCGATGATAGCCCGTTATCCAGGAAAAATTCCGGAGAATACCGTGAATCATTCACTCCAAGCACTTGTGGATTTGGCTCCAACCTTTTTAACAACAGCAGGGATAGAAGTGCCAGGACTCATGCAAGGAGTCAATCAGCTCGATGTTTGGTGTGGTAAAACTAAACAAGCCAGAGATCATGTGATTGTTGAAAATCGACATCAACCCACGGCGGTTCATCTGAGGACTTATATTGATGAACAATACAAACTCACCGTCTATCGTGATCATGAATATGGCGAGCTGTTTGATTTAAAAAATGATCCCGAAGAACATCATAATCGTTGGGACGACCCGTCTTATGCGGCTATTAAAGCAACCCTCTTTCGTCAATTTATCAATGCTGAATTAAAGCGTGAACCCACTCGTTACCCAAGGATTGCTCTCGCATAAAATCAGACCTCCTGAGGCGTATGGGTAAAATCTGAAGGATGAGGAAAATGGATGAGCCAGTTTAGGGTGTAGGAACGATCGCTTCTACAAGAAGGGATCATGTAAATTCCATGGGTACAGGATCTCTGACATTGGACAACTAAACGGAATGCTCGTCCGCATATTCTTCTATCGTCAAACAAGAACAAACTAAATTGCGATCGCCGTAAACATTATCAATACGACCTACAACCGGCCAGAATTTATGTTCGCGCGTCCATGGAGTTGGATAGGCCGCTAATTCTCGTGAATAAGGATGTTGCCATGGATCTGTGATAAGAATCTGTGCGGTGTGTGGCGCATTTTTCAGAGGATTATTTTGACGATCCATTTCTCCGGACGCAATGGCTTGCATTTCGTTGTGAATTAAAATCATCGCGTTGCAGAAACGATCGAGTTCATCCTTGGATTCGCTCTCGGTCGGTTCAATCATGAGAGTTCCAGGAACTGGCCACGACATGGTTGGCGCGTGAAATCCATAGTCCATTAAACGTTTGGCCACATCTTCAACTTCAACGCCGGCTTTATTTTTCCAACTTCGTAGATCGATGATACATTCATGAGCTACTAAATCATTTTTACCCTTGTAAAGAACAGGAAAATAGGGATGGAGCTGTTTGGCGATATAATTTGCATTCAAAATCGCTATCTTGGTCGCTTCGGTAAGACCAGATTCGCCTAACAAGGCAATGTAAACCCAGGAAATCGTTAAAATACTTGCGCTCCCCCACGGAGCAGCCGAAACAGCTCCTTGTTTTGCGGATCCTCCCATTTGAATCACTGAATGACTCGGCAGAAAAGGAGCCAAATGAGCTGCCACACCAATGGGTCCCACTCCAGGGCCGCCGCCGCCATGTGGAATACAAAATGTTTTATGTAAATTGAGATGACAAATGTCTGCTCCAATATCCGCAGGACGACAGAGTCCTACTTGCGCATTCATATTCGCGCCGTCCATATAAACCTGTCCGCCGTGATCATGAATGATTTGGCATATTTCTTTGATTTCTTCTTCAAATACGCCGTGAGTGGAAGGATAAGTCACCATCAGCACTGCTAAATTTTGGCGATGCGTTTCTGTTTTAGCGCGTAGATCTTGCAAGTCGATATTTCCTTGAGCATCGCAAGATACAGGAACTACTTTAAATCCAGCCATGATGGCGCTGGCAGGATTGGTTCCATGAGCAGAAGTGGGGATCAGGCAGATGTGACGATCTTTTTCGCCTTGACGTTCGTGGTAAGCGCGAATCGCCAGAAGCCCGGCGTATTCACCTTGAGATCCTGCATTAGGCTGAAGAGAGATCGCAGGGAAGCCTGTGATTTTGGCTAACCACTGTTCCAGTTGTTTGAAAAGAATCTGGTATCCTTTTGTTTGATTGATTGGAGCAAAGGGATGAATTTTCGAAATCTCCGGCCATGTCAGGGGTAACATTTCTGATGTGGCATTGAGTTTCATCGTGCATGATCCAAGAGGAATCATGGATGTGGTTAATGATAAATCCCTGGATTCTAAGCGCCGCATGTAACGCAATAATTCTGTCTCCGTATGATGTTTATTGAAAACAGGATGTGTGAGGAATTGACTCTCACGAAGAAAGGATGCTTCGATGTTTGGATCACAGCCTTCTACTTCCGCGGCTAATGTTTTGAAATTAAATTCTGGAACTTGATCTTGATTGAAAATACGGAAAAGACGGTTCAAATCATCTGCGGATGTTGTTTCATCCAAAGAAATGACAATCGCATAGCCATCTTCATCGGTGATCGTGCGTAAATTGATATGATGACGTTCTGCTAAAGCGATGATTTCTTTGCCAACTTCGGGGGCACAATGAACACGGATCGTGTCAAAATAAGAACGCGAACAGACACGATCTTTCCCGAGTTTTTCTAATCCTTTGGCGAGAATGGTTGCTAACCAATGAATTCGGCGAGCGATTTGCTGAAGCCCTTCCGGGCCATGATACACCGCGTACATGGAAGCAACCACAGCCAACAATACTTGTGCCGTACAAATATTGCTTGTGGCTTTATCCCGACGGATATGTTGTTCGCGTGTTTGAAGTGACAAACGCAAAGCGGGTTGTCCCTGGGCATCTTTTGAAACTCCGACCAGTCGTCCTGGCATATGCCGTTTGTAGATATCGCGTGTTGCAAAAAAGGCAGCGTGAGGCCCTCCATAGCCGAGCGGCACACCAAAACGTTGAGTATTTCCTACGGCAACATCCGCTCCAAATTCGCCTGGCGGTTTGAGTAGGGTCAAACTTAAAAGATCTGTCGCAACAATAACAAGAGCTCCCACTTCATGAGCCATTCGAATCAAATCTTCGTAATCATCAATTTTTCCGTCTGTAGCTGGATATTGCAATAGCACTCCAAAGACATCATCATTCCATTGAAAAGTTTTGTGATAGCCGACGACCACTTTAATTCCCAACGGTTTTGATCGAGTTCGAATGACCTCGATTGTTTGAGGATGGCAACTGCTCGAAACATAAAAAGTTTTTGCGGTTTCTTTTTTTCTTAGTCCATGACACATCGTCATGGCCTCGGCAGCGGCGGTTGCTTCGTCAAGCAAGGAAGCATTGGCGATTTCGAGCGCCGTCAAATCGATGATCATCGTCTGAAAATTGAGCAAGGCTTCGAGTCGACCCTGAGCAATTTCTGCTTGGTAAGGAGTATAAGCTGTATACCAACCTGGATTTTCCAGAATATTCCGTTGAACGACCGGTGGGGTAATACAGTCATAATATCCCATGCCAATCAAGGAACGATAAACTTTATTTTTAGCCGCAATCGATTTTAATTTTAAAAGAATCTCATGTTCTGGATGGGGATCAGGAAGTTGAAGTGATTTCTTGAGGCGGATATTTTTTGGAACCACTGCGTCTATCAAGGTTTCCGTGGATGAATAACCAAGAAAACCGAGCATCTCCTTGATCTCTTGGGAATTGAGACCTACATGACGTCTTAAAAAGTGGTCGTGTGAGAACGGACATTCAGCGACATGACCTGTGCTGGATAGATTTTTCCTAATCGATGATGTTGCCACAGTCGGCTTTTTCGTGAGGGTTGCTTCCATCAAACTCCAATCTGTTGTCTGTAATCGTCCGACGTTTTGAGATGAGATAATTCAGAAAGATCGGATGGTCTGATTTTAAAAAACCATCCTTTCACGTAGGGATCCGTATTGATAAGAGCTGGATTGGCAACAAGATCCTGATTAGTTTCTATGATTTCTCCACTGATAGGCGCATAAATATCTGAAGCAGCTTTGACCGATTCCACCACGGCACATTCCTTGCTAGCAACTATCTTTTGACCTACTTTTGGAAGCTCAACGTAGACCACATCCGAAAGCTCATGTTGAGCGTGGTCAGTGATTCCGATGGTGCCTATTTCACCTTCGACACGAACCCATTCATGGGTAGGCGCGTACTTCAATTCTTGAGGAAGATTCATCCTTATTTACAAGACATCTTTAAAAAAGCAAAACATCCACCCCATCAGAATGATCGTGCCCCATCTGATGGAGATAGGCTGGGCTGACTTTGTGGCAACTGCCTGTTTTGCGCGATGATATTGCCGAGAATACGATGGACATCCTCTAGTCCTACAGTTGGAATGACGATCGCGTTACGTCGGCCATTCACATCTTCAGTAATACGAAGAAAACGGCCTCGCATATTTTCGCTCAGATCGAAGAAAAAACGTTTTCGCTCAATTTGTACCCTATCACTATGCAACATGTCATTCACAGATACACTCCTTATGCTTTTACGATTAACGGGGAAGGCGTTTTCGGCCTGTTTTCGCAATCACCGCTGATTTTCAGAAGCAATTTTCATCAAACGACTCTGCCCCAACTCGAAGCAAGCATTTAGATGAAGGAACGTCCCCATATTTGATATGCAAACTTGTAAGCGCGCTGTCAAGAAGTTGTGTGTGTTTATCCAAAAAATTTAACTACTCAGGTACCCCAAGGGCTAGAAACTCAGTAAAAAGGCTCTTTTGATCTAAAAACTTGCGCAGTTAAACACCCGTTTTTTTGAGAATAAACTGTAAGCAAGTCCTTACACAAAACTATGGACCATCCGGATGAAAGACGGGTTTCCTCTAAGGTCTGAAGAAATATCTCTCGATCTTTCCTATCCCAAAAGATGGATTCCAGATGATATTTTCGCCTACGGCCTATTTATAAACCTGGAAAGAGTGTTGAACTCGCTAAAAACAAAGAAGCGCTAAAAAGCAAAGACTTAGAAAAAGTTGTTAGATTAACTTTCTTCGATTAAATCCATTTCCCCTGTTTGCTAGAACCTGATGAGTGACTGAACGGATCGTCCAACTACGGGAACGATCGAATCATAAGACTGAAATGAAAGGCTCGATACGGCTCAAAACTTTTAATTTTTTCCATCAGAAAATTTCAGTCCGCCGCGGTGGATTGGGATACGTAACATGTTTTCCCTGATTGACAAGTGTAGCTAATGGGCGACCTCTTTTCTGAATCCAAAATAACTGTGACCGAAGATATCAGTTCCACCTGTAACATTTAGAGATTGAAAGTTCAGGAAACTCAAGGCACACTTGAGCTCGCTTCTAGGAGAGATTTTATGTTAACGACACAAGTTCGCCTGCCTATGGGAAAAATTGCTGATTTTTGTTGTCGCTGGAAAATTATTAAACTAGAACTATTCGGATCCGCTTTATGTGATGATTTTCATCCCAATAGTGATGTCGACTTTTTATTCACCTTTTCGGAAGATGCAGATTGGAGTTTTGGTCAGCAGTTAAAAATGGAAGATGAGCTTTCTGATATCATTGGACGTCCCGTTGATCTCGTCAAACGAAGTGTTATTGAAAATAGTGAAAACTGGTATCGGCGAGAGCACATTTTAAAATCAACCGTCCCCATTTATGGATCGTGATCCTGGACATCTCATTGATCTTGATAATGCGCTGAAACATATTGAGTGTTTTGCGAGGGGATTAACGCCCTTACAATTTCGCCAGGATGAAAAGACTCAAGCTGCTATTCTTTATCAATTCACTATCTGTGGAGAAGCGGTTCGCCGTCTTTCAACTGCTTTCCGAGAACAACATCCAGAAATTGAATGGTCACAGGTTATTGCATTTCGCAATCGGATTACCCATGATTACTCCAACATAGATCTTGAAACTGTCTGGAAAATTTTAAGTAAAGAAGCCCCCGAACTTCGGACAAAACTTGCGCCGCTCTTACCACATAAAAGTGATTAAAATTTCTAATCGACGATAAACCACCCAATCCCCAATAAAAAACGGACCCCAAAAAGGTGTCAGGCAAGAATGGCGCTAAGTTAAGGAAAATGCACGGTTGATTTGAGCCAAATAGTCTTAAAATTCACGTTTATATCGCTGGAAGGATGACCAAAACGAGATCGTCGTACCTACCTCCAGCGAAAAAACGCCTAACTTGCTGCATCAAAAAATCATAATCTTTTGAAATCTTGAGTTGCATCCATGCTGCCATTCTATTTTCGCCTACGGCCTATTTATAAACCTGGAAAGAGTGTTGAACCCGCTAAAAACAAAGAAGCACTAAAAAGCAAAGACTTAGAAAAAATTGTTAGATTAACTTTCTTCGATTAAATCCGTTTTCCCTTCCATTTCCCCTGTTTGCTAGAACCTGATGAGTGACTGAACGGATCGTCCAACTACGGGAACGATCGAATCATAAGACTGAAATGAAAGGCTCGAAATGGCTCAAAACTTTAAATTTTTTCCATCAGAAAATTTCAGTCCGCCGCGGCGGATTGGGATACGTAACATGTTTTCCCTGATTGACAAGTGTAGCTAATGGGTGACCCCCATCAGACCCCCATCACAGTTAAACAGTTGCTCATACCCCATCATTTGTTAAGTAAGTATTACAATAAACAAGCAAATCATTGTGGCAAAAACTGCAAAGTAAATGCAGTCATAAATCCAGAGGAATCGCCCTATCTTGACCAAGAGTGGATCCCCTCATTCGAGATATTCCCTATTTTTCAAGAACATTAAAACTGCAAAACAATTCTTAGGAGAATTGTTTAAAAATAATGTAGGACTTCCCAGTGCTTTCCACTTTTCGGTATGTTTCTCTTTTAAAGAAAGTAGAAGCCTGTGATGGAGAAATACTCCACCCACTGCAAATAAAAACATAAATGGTACAGAAACTGAAAAAATAGAATAAAACATTTTCATAGGTAGAACTTGATTACCAAGAAACAATATTCCCTGTAACACTTACGGTGAAACCATGGCCATCATTCAGGCCTACTTGTTAATCAATCATTTAAAAAAATGTCTGCAGATACTTTAAAGCGATGACAAAGAATTTTAATATGATCTGCTGTTAATTTTCGTCCGCCGCTTAAGATTCTTGAACCTAAAGTTCTATGACTGCTTAAAAGTCGCGAAAGATCTGAGGCATTCATCCCATTCTCTTCGAGAAGATAACGAAGTATTTCGATTCCAGACATTTTCGATTCCGGGAGGGGATAATGTTCCAATTCATATTCCTCAATGAATGTCGAAAGAGCTTCTAGATAATCTTCTTGATCCTTATTCAAATCATGTCCGGCGAGCATTTCAATGACTTCTGTGGCATTCTCCAACTCATGAACGTCGTGAATCGGACGAAGCATAAATAAGTCTAGAAGTTGACGGTAAGTTTTTGGAATTTCACTGTATTTTTTAGTAATTTTCATAATTCATTTCTCCACCTATTTCTGTCATACTCAGCATGTGTCATGATTTGCAGGACAAATATTCTTCCTATATTGTAATGAATGGCTGCTATCATCCGATATTTATTTCCTCCAATATCAAAAATCACAACGGTGCGTCCACTTGCCACTCTGGTTTGATCCGCACTTCCAAAGGTCTGGCAAATCTCCCAGAAGTTTTTCCAATGAAGAGAGATTGTCATTTGATACCAACGTTCCAAAGAACTTTTTGCCTTGGGATGTTTCGTCCAAAATTCCTTTAATCGTCTTTTGGAAATAATTCTCAATGATGACATTCTGGCATCAAAACCCTTTTTTGTCAACTATTCGTTTGATGCCATTCAAATACCCAAGAGTCTTCCCTTGTATCTCGATCAGCAGGTGGTAAAATGTTCCACCCGATGTCGTTCGTGTAATCATCTCATCTACGTGTGCTCCGTGAACATATTTTGCAATCTGAATATCGTTTGCAGCTCTTTCCTCAATCAAATCCCAACTGTCATAATAGAATTTTGACATATTTTTTACGGTTTACTTTGTCGTAACCGTAATCGAAGGCTCCGAACGATACTCCATTCTTTTGATGACCCAATTGTGTTGGACGATTTGCGTTGTCACAGACCATGTTTACCTTTATCTCAAAAATTACTTACCGATTCAATAGCTCATTTGAAATACTGCTTCAACTAATTACTCATAA
>CAYVFJ010000329.1:0-5607 GCA_964450905.1 uncultured Verrucomicrobiota bacterium | reverse complement strand
CACGTGGAAAAAATCAAAAATGTGATCAAGATCGGAGATGAAGTGTCCGCGCGAGTGATCAAAGTCGACCTCGAAAATCGTCGAATCGGTCTCAGCATCAAAGCAGCCAATTATTCTCTTGAACAAATCCAGCGTGAATCGGAAGCGGTCGATACTCTCAAACCAGGAGAAGATCTAGGAGCCATGGAACACGCCTTCGATAAAGCCAAGAAGTAGATGGGATCTAGAAGTTTGTAGCCGCGGGCATTGACTGCTGAATTTAGGTTTATTCTTATGAGTGCAGAAAGCCATATCGAACATGCCACACACGGGTTAACCCAACAGGCCCCTGTTCTTTTTTATTTGGGCCCAATCCCCATCAGTAATTCGATGTTAGTATCTTGGATGGTGACTTTCGTGATTATTTTCATGATTCGTTCAGCCACAGGAAAGATTTCGCTTGTTCCGCGCGGGATGCAGAATTTTTTTGAGTTCATGATTGAAACTCTTTACGAAACTTTAGAAGGCATTATGGGACATCATCTCACCAAAAAAACATTCTGGTTTTTTGCTTCCATTTTTCTCTTCATTCTTTTTTCAAATTGGCTCAGTCTGGTGCCTTTCGTTGGCAACTTAACTATAAAATCTGTGGACGGTGAAACGGTGGGTCTACTTCGTGCAGTCAATTCCGATTTAAATATGCCACTCGCTCTAGCAACTATTTATGGAATCTTATGGCTTTATTGGTCAATCACCGAAGTTGGCCCCATCGGAATGTTACAACATATCTTTGGAGTTAAAGGTGGTTTATCTGGAGCCCTAAAATGGTCGCTGATGCCACTCTTCTTTGCCGTGGGACTCATCGAAGTCATCTCCATTTTTTTTCGTCAAATATCTCTGCCATTACGTCTTTATGGAAACATTTTTGCGGGCGAAAATCTTCTTGAAGTGATGACCCATCTTGGTCTCGGCTTTCCCGGGATGCTTAAATTACTGGGCTGTCTTTTACCGCTCCCTTTTTATTTTTTAGAAATTCTTGTAGCTTTTGTTCAAGCGTTAGTCTTTATGCTGCTTACATCGGTCTTCACTGGTATGATGTGTCAGCATGAAGAAGAAGCTCATTAATTTTTTGACCAACATAACCAACTAAAATAAAAAAATAAGGAGAAATAAAATATGGAACTACCTATTGCAGAAATTGTTTATAACGCGAAATTCGCAGTTGCTATCGCAGGAGCTGGAGCCGCGATTGGCATCGGACTCATCGGTTACGCTGCCGCAAGCGCTGTAGGACGTAACCCCGGAGCTTTTGGTAAGATTCTAACCATTTCCATTATTGGAATGGCTCTTGCAGAAGCCATTGCATTTTACGCGCTGTTTCTTGGTTAAAAACAGAAACAGCCACATCAGTAAAAGTCTCTCGTGAGGGATCACGTGGAGACTATATTTATGGATCAAATAAGAGAAATATTGAGTTCCTTTGGAGTTAATAAAGCCAGCTTCTTGGCTTCGCTCCTTAATTTTTCCATATTGCTCTTCATCTTACATCGTTTTGCTTACAAACCTCTCCTGGAGATGTTGGAAGAACGACGACGTAAGATTGCTGAATCCATGAAGCAAGCTGATCAAATTAAAGAGGAACTATCTAAAACTCAAGCTGCGCGAGATGAGATCCTTTCTCAAGCGAATAAAAATGCTCAGAAAATGATCGATGAAGTGCGTCAGGCCGCTGAAAAACTTCGTGATCAGAAGCTTCAAGAAGCTGTTCTTGCTGCGCAGGAAGCTTTGCGTAAGGCTCAAGAGGCCGGAAAACTTGAGCGCGAAAAAATGCTTGCTGAGTTTCGTCGCGAAATGGTGAGCCTTGTTGTTTCGACCACCACCAAAGTAACCGGTAAAATCCTGACTTCCGAAGATCAAAAACGGTTGGCAGACGAAACTTTAAAAGAACTTGCCGCATGAACTTGACACAATGAGAAGTTAGAAATTAGAAATTGGGTTCGGAATCATAACTTTTTTAAAGATGAATATTACTTCTTCATTTATCGCCATATGAAAATTAGTAAAGAAACACGTCGCGCGGCTCGAAAGTTATTTCATGGTTGTTTCGTGAATAGCCATCTTGATGAAAACCGAGTTCATACAGCCGTATCCTTAGTTGGCACTCAGAAAACTCGTCATTATCTGGGCATTCTTACTGTCATAGAAAAACTCGTTCGTAGTGAATCTCAAAAACTTGATCTTCTCTTAGAATCAGCCGTTTCATTGAATGACACCGAGGTTCGCGAAATGTATTCTCATATTCAAACTCATTTTTCCGTTCCTCTCATTTCAAAACATCGCACCAATCCTTCTCTGATCGGCGGCCTACGAATCAAAGTAGGAAGCCACGTTTGGGATGGTTCAATCGCGGCAAGGCTGCGACAGTTAGAAGTTAGAAATTAGAAGTGAAAAATTGACATGAAACCAGATATCTTACAGCGAAGCTTTGATTTTGGGGTGGAGGTAATAAAGTTTGTTAGGAAATTGCCCAGAGAAACTGTGTCTTATGTTTTGGGGCGTCAATTGGTCAGATCCGGAACTTCTATCGCTGCAAACATCGAAGAGGCACAAGCTAGCGTTAGCCGAGTAGATTTTTCAAATAAAATGGGTATTGCCTTAAAAGAGGCAAGAGAAACAAATTTATGGTTACGTTTTATCTATAAAGCTGAATTAATACACGAAGAATTTATCAATTCACTTTTAGACGAATCAGATCAAATTAAAAAAATTCTCGGAAGTATTTCCAAAAAAGTAAACCCATATAAAAGCCGATAATTTCTAACTTCTAACTTCTAATTTCTAACTCCCTATGAACCTACTCGAAGACATTCAATCTCAAATCACCGGACTCAAAACATCTGTTACTCGCCAAAATGTTGGTATCGTTCGTGAAATCGGTGATGGCGTTGCCAAAATCGAAGGGCTCTCCGACGTCATGCTCAATGAAATGATTGAGTTTCCAGGCGGTCTTTACGGACTTGCATTGAACCTTGAAGAAACCGAAGTCGGCGCCATCATCCTGGGTGATTACCAAAAAATTAAAGAAGGCGATGAAGTGAAAACCACCGGACGCCTACTTGAGGTTCCTGTCGGGAAAGGTTTGTTAGGACGTGTAGTCAATACTCTCGGCCAACCACTAGACGGAAAAGGCCCCATTAAATCAGAGATCAGTTATCCTATCGAAAAAATTGCGCCAGGCATTATCAAGCGACGTAGCGTTACTCAACCTGTTCAAACAGGAATTATGGCGATTGACGCCATGATTCCGATTGGTCGCGGTCAACGAGAATTAATCATCGGCGATCGTGCCACAGGGAAAACAACCATTGCTATAGATACCATTATTAATCAAGCAAGACTGAATCGAGCCGCAGAAGCTGCGGGAGACAAAGAGTATCGACCTCTTTACTCTATTTATGTCGCGATCGGACAGAAAAATTCTAATGTTGCTCGCATTGTAGATATCTTAGAAAAAGAAGGCGCCTTAGACTATACCACCATTGTTTCTGCAACAGCTTCTGAATCTGCAACCAACCAGTATTTAGCTCCTTTTGCCGGTGCAACCATGGGGGAATGGTTCATGGAAAACGGCATGGATGCTTTGATTATTTACGATGACTTATCAAAACACGCAGTCGCCTATCGTCAGGTATCACTTCTTCTCAAGCGTCCTTCTGGTCGTGAAGCTTACCCAGGGGATGTCTTTTATCTTCATTCGCGTCTTTTGGAACGCGCTGCGCGTTTGAATGAAACCAGCGGCAACGGATCGCTGACCGCTTTGCCGATCATTGAAACTCAGGCAGGCGATGTATCCGCTTATATTCCGACCAACGTGATTTCAATTACCGACGGACAAATCTATTTGGAAACAGATTTGTTCTATCAAGGAGTGCGTCCTGCTATTTCCGTGGGCCTCTCTGTTTCGCGCGTGGGTTCTGCGGCACAAATCAAGGCCATGAAACAAGTTGCAGGAAAAATTAAATTGGAATTAGCTCAATATCGTGAATTAGCTGCTTTTGCCCAATTTGGATCTGATTTGGACGCAAAAACAAAAGCGATGCTTGATCGCGGCCAACGAACTGTTGAAGTCTTTAAACAAACTCAATATCAACCTCAACCGGTAGAAATTCAGGCCGCCATTCTATGGGCTGTGACCAATGCCTACTTTGATGATGTCCCCGTCGAAAAGGTCAAAGATTTTCAAACAAAATTAAGCGATTTTTTGACCACTCGAAAAAGCAATCTGATTGCGCAAATTCGGAAAGAAAAAGCTTTGAACGATGCAACAACTGCAGATTTAAAAAGTGCAGTAGAAGAATTTAAAGGAAGCTATAAATAGTAAGAGAAAGTATTAAGGAACAAGGAATATCCGAGACAACTTAATCCTTACACCTTATTACTTATACCTTATTTTCCTATGCCTAATACTCGAGATATTCGACGTCGGATAAAATCCATCAAGAACACGGCGCAGATTACGAAAGCCATGCAAATGGTGGCTGCTTCAAAAATGCGCAAAGCGCAGCAACAAGCGTTGGCAGGCCGTTCTTATGCCACCTTGATGAACAAAATGATCGCTTCCTGTAAAAATGGAGTGGATGAACATACCCACCCTCTCCTTGAAAAGCGTCCCATTAAAAAAACAGGCGTTTTATTGATCAGCACGGATAAAGGACTTTGCGGCGCTTTAAATACCAATCTTTTCCGTGAAATCACCCAATATACTCCAGAAACAACTCTTTTTGTTTCTATAGGCCGCAAAGGCAAGGCTTTTCTCGCGCGCATGAAACACAATCTAGTTGCCGACTTTGAGATGAAAGAAATTCCTACCGTTGCTTACACAAAAAATATTTCGCAATGGATGATCGACTGTTTTTTAAAAGGCGAAATCGATCAAATCGACGTCCTCTATACGGATTATATCTCCATCATCAATCAAAAACCTATTCGCCGACAACTGGTGCCGATTGTTGAACTAAAAAGCTTAGAAGTAGGTGTGGAAGGAATTCAAGGAACGATCACCGAAACAGTGGAAACATCTGCCTCCCTCGAAGCTACTTTTGAACCATCGGCCTCAGACGTTCTCAGTGCGCTCATTCCTCATTATATTCATTTTCAGGTTTATCAATGTTACCTGGAAGCCAAAGCAAGTGAACACTCTTCAAGAATGGTTGCCATGAAAAATGCGACCGATAACGCAAAACAAATCATCAAAGATTTAACCCTCGAATATAACAAAGTCAGGCAAGCGGGTATCACCAATGAACTTCTAGAAATCACAACCGCGCAAATGACTCTAGCCTAAAGCCTAAACCAAATTAAGAATTAATTCTATGAATAATCAAGGTCATGTCGTTCAAATTATCGGAGCTGTGGTGGATGTTGAATTCGCCGACCGCTCGCTCCCTCCTATTTATCAAGCCCTCGAAATCCATTATGAAATCAAGGGGAAACCTATAAAATTAGTTTTAGAGGTTCAACAGCATCTCGGCGAAGGTTGGGTTCGCACCGTTGCCATGGGATCCTCAGAAGGACTGAAACGTGGGATGATTGTAAAAGATACCGGTGCTCCCATTTCAGTGCCCGTCG
>CAYVFJ010000328.1:0-4901 GCA_964450905.1 uncultured Verrucomicrobiota bacterium | reverse complement strand
CCAAAACAAACCATGATTGCTCAGGAAAATGGGAAGAGATTGGATCTCTATTTACATATCCATTTTCCGGATCACTCACGATCCATGTTGCAACGTCTCATCCGAGAAGGACATATTCTTTTGAACGGAAAACCTTGCGTGCCAAGGGCACCCGTCAAAATGGGAGATCTCGTTCAAATCGAGTTTCCTCCACTTAAAACGACCGACCTTAAACCTGAAGCGATCCCTTTGGAGATTCTTTTTGAAGATTCCTATTTTGTCGTCTTAAATAAACCCGCGGGCATCGTGGTTCATCCCGGAGCAGGCCATTCGGATCACACCCTAGTCCACGCTCTCCTTTATCATTTCCGCGGTCAATTGAGTGGTATTGGCGGAGTAGAACGCCCAGGGATTGTGCATCGGTTGGATAAGGACACCAGTGGATGTCTCGTCGTGGCAAAAACCGATCTTGCCCATCGACGGTTGGTCGAACAATTTCAAGCTCGGACGATTGAAAAAACTTATCTCACTTTGGTTTGGGGAGACCCACGATTTTCGTCAGGAAAAATTGATAAACCTATCCAGCGACATACCGTTCATCGTCATAAAATGTGCGTGCAGGATCAGGGACGCATCGCCTTGACCGAATGGAAAATTCGTGAGCGCTTGGGAGTTGTCACCCTTTTGGAATGTAAAATTCATACCGGCAGAACCCATCAAATTCGTGTTCACCTGAATTCCGTCGGCCATTCTGTGGTGGGCGATTCGATCTATGGACACAAAAGAAACATCCCAAACCTTCCACCTGCCGCTCGTCAAATGCTTCATGCTTGGAAAATAGCCTTTCCACATCCTATTTCAAATATCAGTATAGCTTGTGAAGCGCCTATTCCAAATGATATGAACCATTTGATCACAGCCGCAAAAAGCTTGTTTTCAAAGTAAATATCATGAACGCTCCTCATCCATTAAATCTTCTCAAAGATACGATTCGATATCTCGAACAACAAAAGAGCCGTGGCCTACAGTTTGTGCGTATCGACCCAAATCTTCTGAAGAACTGGACGACCTCTTCATCTCTTAAAACCCAAAAAACAAAGACTTCATCCATCCCTCCTATGCGTTCTTCCAAAAAATCTCCCATGTCAGCCGAAAGACGAGCTGCCTTTGAGGCTCTCAAAATAAGAGCTACCTCATGCCAAAAATGTCCGCATCTTGTTAAGTTCCGGAGTCAGGTGGTATTTGGCGTAGGCAATTTAGACGCAGAATTGATGTTTGTGGGTGAAGCTCCTGGAGCTGACGAAGACAAACAAGGCGAACCTTTTGTGGGACGAGCCGGCCAACTTCTTACCAAAATGATCCAAACCATGGGATTTGAACGAGCCGATATTTATATCGGCAACGTCCTCAAATGTCGTCCGGATATCCAGGCCTCGTCTGGCAATCGTAAACCTACAGCCGAAGAAATGGCAACGTGTGTTCCTTATCTTCAAGAACAAATTCAACTCATTCAGCCACGTGTTCTTGTCGCCGTCGGAGACACCGCGGTCAAAGGTTTGTTTCCCTCTCTCAAAGAAACCATTAGTCGGTTGCGCGGCAATTGGCTGGAATACGAAGGAATTCCTCTCATGCCAACCTTTCATCCATCTTATCTGCTTCACAATCAAAGTCTTGTGCTCAAACGACAATGTTGGGAAGATTTGCTGAAAGTAATGGAAAAACTTGGAGAACCTATTTCTGAAAAACAACGTCATTATTTTCTTTCAGCAATCACACCTCCATCACACTAATTCATGGATTTTCATCAAGGCATTCGTTTTCGTGTCCTGCGCCTTTTGGCGACAGGAGTTTATCATTTGGCTTGGCCGATTGTTTTCTTAAGTCTCCTATTGGCCGCGGGATCCATCTATTTAGCCACAAAAAAACTTTCTTTTTCAGGAAATCCGAATGACCTCCTTCGTTCCGATGCTTCCTATCATCAACGTTATCTGGAATATACTCGTGAATTTAGAGCAGAAGAAGATTATGCCATCGTCGTCAGCGGAGCCGAATTCGAGCGGAATCGTCAATGCGTGGAATGGATCGCAGAGAAACTGAAGCAACGTCCCGATCTTTTTCAAAAGATCTTTTATAAAATGGACTTTAGCGAGCTTGCCGATCGCGGGATGCTTTACTTAGAAATCGATCAACTCCAACAAATCGATCAGGGGATCGAGGAGTTTACCTCGCTCCTCGGAAAAGATGATCTTCGAATCGATCTGAACAGCCTTTTGTCCACAGCCGCGGTGAAGTTCGATCCCAAGTACATGCGAAAGAAGCAAAATCAAGAAGGGATCGATCAATTTGCAAGTAACTTTATTAATAATTTGAGCGCTTTAGCTGATCGGTTAGAAGGCAAAACCTCCCTTAAACCGGTTCAGTTTGGAGATTTTATCGCTAAAAATGCTCAACTCAATGAACTCACCCAACAACAAGCGCAACGCGAATATCTCCCCTGCGAAGATGGAAAAATTCTCATCATCCAAGTCCCTTCCCCAAAAAAAGAAGCCAGCTTCGGCGATCATGATGATATCATCGTCCCCTTAAAAAATACGATTCAAGAAGCTCGCCTGCGATATCCAGATCTCGAAATTGGTCTTACTGGAGAACCGGCTCTGAGCGAAGATCAAGCCCAAGCAACTCAGAAAGACGCCACGCTCTCTGCCATTGTAACTCTTGTGTTGATTGCTCTTTTATTTTGGTTTTCTTATCGAGAACTTTCGAGACCCGCTCTCGCTCTGATCACTCTTCTCGTCGCAGTCTGTTGGACCGTTGGTTTTACGACTCTTTCTGTAGGACGATTAAATATTCTTAGCAGCGCCTTTATTCCCATGATTCTCGGCCTAGGAATTGATTTCGGAATTCAAATCCTTGGTCGATATGAAGAGGAACTCTCCAGAACTTCCGACGTCATTACGGCTCTGACTCATACCGTGATGAATACAGGCAACGCGATCATCACGGGCGCCAGCACAACCGCGATTGCGTTCTATACCATGTGTTGGAACAAGTTCGCTGGTCTTTCGGAAATGGGTCTCATCGGAGGGACAGGAATTCTTCTATGTGTCGTCGGAAACCTTGTTCTCCTGCCCGCCCTCCTCTCTTTGCGAGACCGACGACATACTCTCCTTCAATCCAAAACACCTCAACCTGTCTCCAACGAAAAACAGCATTTTTTCGACCGTCTGATCCTGAATCATGCGTGGACCATTATTTTGATTGCTCTTGGGGTGACGATGGTCCTTTCGCTCTCCATACGCAATATCTGGTTTGATTACAACCTTCTCAACCTCCAAAACCGCGAGCTAGAATCTGTGAAATATGAACGCAAACTCCTTGATAGCGGTTATCGATCCATTATTTTTGCAGCCATCGTTTGCAATGATTTGAAAGAAGCCGAAGAGAAAACTAAAAAAACTGAGAAACTTCAGTCTGTCCATAGCGTGATGAGTCTCACCAAGCTCGTCCCTCAAAATCAAAATGAAAAACTTAAAATTACCGGACGAATTAAATCAAGATTAGAAAAAGTAAAACTTCCGAAACCCGGTATCACAGTGAATGTCGGAGAAAACATTCGTGTCCTTCAGCTCTTAAAAACGAATTGCGAGAAAATGCTGAGTCTTTCCAAAAAATCATTTTCAAAAAAACAACGAGCAGAAGCTCAGGAATTTTTCGGCAAACTCATCTTCACCATGGATCGCGCCTTGAAAGTGCTCCGCCCCATGAATCAAATTGAAGCCGAAAAAATTCTCAGCGCCTATCAAACTCAACTCTTTGGAGAGTTACACAAAAATCTGGAAACGTTGAAACGCCAAAAAGTCGATCGCTCCATCACGGAAAACGATGTGCCTCAATCCCTTCGTGAACGTTACCTGGGTAAATCCGGTAAAATCCTTCTCGAAATTTATCCGAAAGATAATGTCTGGGAACGTGAACCCCTGGAACGTTTTGTCCGAGAATTACGGACCGTGGATCAAGATGTGACGGGAACACCGGTTCAAAACTTCGAATATATCGAGCTTTTAAAAACCAGCTACGAAGAAGCGGCTGTCTACGCGTTGATCGCGATCTTTCTCCTGGTGGTCTTTCATTTTAGAACCATCAAATTTGTCCTTCCAACCATGCTCCCACTTATTTTAGGGATCGTTTGGACCGCCGGAACCATGCCCTTGATTCATCTTCCTTTCAATCCAGCTAACATCATCACTCTTCCCCTCGTGATTGGAGTTGGGGTTGCCTACGGAATTTATGCGGTAGATCGTTATCGGGAAAATCGATCTCCAGCGCTTTTCTCCACGAGCACAGGAAAAGCGATTCTCCTTTCCGCGTTCACCACTATTTTTGGATTTGGCAGTCTTGCTTTTGCATCCGATCCGGCTCTCATCAGCCTGGGAATTCTGATGACCATTGGCGTAACCATGTGCCTGATTACTTCGCTCTACGTCTGTCCCGCCGTCCTCCACGTTCTCGGTCGCCGCCGGATAAAATAATCTCTCCACCAAAACCCAACGCCTCGAATCCATTTACCAGCGCAAGCTCGCCGCGTTGGAAGTGGTGAAAAAGTCGATCAAGCCACTCGGTTACTGGGCAAGAAATGGCAGAACAGGCAGAATGTTGATCACTTTCTATTTATGGAAAGAGGGATTTCTTGAAAAACCGGTTCTGTTTTTGTCCTCCTTTTTTAAAAAACATCAGGAGTTGTATTATGAAAAGCTGTTTGGTTATCAGAAGCACGGGATGGTGAATGACTGGGTGGATTTTTTTATCGAAGGAGTTAGTGAAGTCGCTAATGAAGCCATAGAAATTGTGGGCAAGATGACTGTGTTGCGGCAAGAGGATATGGTAAAAGTGCAAAAGCTTGGAAAGAGGGCTGCGGAGAGTGC
>CAYVFJ010000327.1:0-4374 GCA_964450905.1 uncultured Verrucomicrobiota bacterium | reverse complement strand
ATTCAAATAATCCTAACGGTGTATTAGAAATCGGTTTTGAATTTGAAAAATTCGCATTCCCCAAACCCGGTTTACATGCATTTGAATTTTTTTGTGAAGACGAATTGATATTGCATTCAAGATTTGTGGTTACGGCTCAACAAGATATTGTGGTCTAAAGTGAAAGGATAATATGAGTACTAACATTATATTTGACGAAAAGAATTTAAGAATGATTCTGACCCCTTCTCCAGTGGATATGGACATCCTGAGAATCGGGGGGCAGTTCATCCGAATTAAAAAAGATATGTCGATGGAAGTTCAGACACTGCCTGAAATGACAGACGAAGAAGTCTTGAAAGCAAATGAAGCTGCTGGCGGATTTGCTTGGCTAAAAGATCCCGCTGAGGACATATACGAGAATTAAATTCTGTGAATACGTGGGATGTTGTAATCTTGAGATGGCCTTTCACTGACGGAAGTGGTGCAAAGCAACGTCCTGCGCTTCTTATTTCCAGCGACACCTATCATAACAGAGGTGAAGATGGATTGTTTCTTTTACTAACGAGTAATATTTCAAGGCAAGCGGAGTATGATGTTCTTGTTCAAGATACTCATGAGGAATTTTCGAGAACAGGCTTGCGCGTTTCATCTGTTATACGTGTAGATAAAATTATGAATTTGCATAAGGGCATGGTAACCCGCGTTCTCGGTCAATTGGGATCAAAACTACAGTCTAGCGTTAAAGAAAAACTGCGCCTGCAGTTTAGTCATCTAGGTCTTTAACAAATAGCCGAAAGGTTCTGTTGGTTTTTGACCACAATCATTAACTTCTTCCATGTCGGCACGCGGGCGCGATGTTCGAAGACACGAAAATCGAGCTTTCGAATTTGAACCAAAATCCCATGATAAATCTCGGTCATGATTTGCAGGGTAGGTCTTGCGTCTTTTGAAACTAATTTCGTAAGAGGCATTGCCTTGATGTAATACTCTTCTGTTTGATCCGAAAAAGATCGTAATAAATCTTGTATCGAAGAACTCCATTGACCTTTCAAAATATCTGTCTCCGTCACCCCATATTTTTTTAAATCTTCCAACGGAAGATAGATGCGTCCTCGTTCAGCGTCTTCACGGACATCGCGAAGAATATTGGTCAGTTGAAAAGCTATTCCCAGCCATTCACCCCTTTGTTCCGCTTCTGGATCGGTATATCCAAACACACGCAGACAAACGAGGCCCACGACAGATGCCACACAGTAACAGTACTGATAAAGTTCTTCAAAAGTTTGGTATCGATTTTTTTCTTGATCCATGAAGGCGCCTTTCGCGATTTCATCAAAATAATTCATAGGAATTGCATAACATTGGACTGTCTCTCTGAAAGCAGGCCAAAGCGTAGTTTGCGGTGAGGCAGAGAAAGATGAAACAGATTGGAACGCTTCATGGGTTTGGTGCGTCCATTTCTTAATGGCATCTCTTGCGGCCTCCAGAGAAAGCGCGCCATCTGCCAGATCATCTAAAGAACGCATCCAGGCATAGATCACGCACATGGCATCACGTTTTGGACGAGATAGAGTGAGAAATGAATAATAGAAGTTGCCGGCCTGCTGACGAGTGAGCCGTCGACAAAAATCAAAAGATTCATGAAGAGTTGGAGACGTATGCATTTTTCTCAATCTAACGAAATTGATCCATAGTGAAACTCTTTTTTTATGCCATTTTATATTTTTTATGGCAATGAATCAATCGAAGCACGTCAGATAGACTCTTCAAAAATCTCTTCAAGAACTATAAGAAACTTAAATAAAAACTGGCCTGCCAGCCGTAGCATTGGCGAAAGCTGGTGCCCGAGGCGGGACTCGAACCCACACGACCGTTTCCAGTCTCAGGATTTTAAGTCCTGTGTGTCTGCCATTCCACCACTCGGGCTTGAAGAAAATAGAAATCTAGAATTTAGAATTTGGAATGTCGACCAAAGATTTAATCTTACACGAGATTTAATCTTACAAAACGTTGTTCAATACTTTAATCCGTATTTATCTGTGTTCGGTCGTTGTCATGTTCATCTCGAATCGAATGATCACTGAACCTCCCAAAAGTCTTGAAAAGCCTTTTCCCAAGTACGTTCGCTCATGAGTTGACGTGCTGTCTGACTCATTTGTTGTCGTAAAGGATGGTCTACCACTAATTGTTGCATGGCTTGTAAAAGAGAATCTGCGTTCTTGGCCTGAGTGATCAACCCGGTCTGACCGTCTTTGACTAACTCTCGAGGGCCTCCTTGGTCGGAGACAATCGCTGGCAAACCAGAAGCTTGCGCTTCGAGAACCACATTTCCAAAAGTATCGGTGGTGCTCGGAAAAACAAAAACATCCGCCGACGCATAGGCTTTTGTAAGCGCGTCTCCAGAGAGAAATCCTGTAAAAACAACGGAAGGCTTGGGTAATCGTTTTTTCAATTCCGCAAGATAAGGACCGTCTCCAACCAATAAAAGCAGGGTTTCGGGATGTTTTTGATGCAAACGTTCATAAGCGTCAGCCAGGATATCTAAGTCTTTTTCGCGTGAAATACGCCCTACGTAAAGGAATTTGATCTGTCCATTAGAACCAAACATATCCCAAAAATGCGGATCTCTCTTGGCAGGAGTAAAGGTATGACAATCGATCCCACGCGGCATGATTTTAAGTTTTTCTACTGGAAAACCATGGTCCAAAAACATCATCCGATAAGCTTCGCTTGGAACATAAATGAGATCGAGTAATCCATAAAACCATTCCATGTATTTCCAAGTCATCGATCCCATGCTTTCATCGTCTGTGAGGATTTTGACGTACTGCGGAAAGTCGGTGTGATAAATACCGCTCACCTTAACTCCTAGAAGTTTTGCGACAACCACCCCCACCATCCCCACTGGACCAGGCGTGCTGATCACGATTTCTGAAAACTTCTCGCGCGAACAATACTCCAGAATATCAAGAATCGGTGGAAACGCTAATTCCAAGCCTTTGTATTCCTCCAGCTTAAATTCACCTAAAGGAACAAAGTTTTGGATAGGAAGATCCGTGGGTTCAAGTCTGGGTTTGGAGGTGATGACACGTATTTCTTTATTTTTCTCACGCGCCACTTCACAAATTTTTTGAATCGTATGCGCAACACCATTTACATCTTGCAAGGTATCGGTAAACCAAGCCCGTTTTTGTTGAGAAAGTTCGGGGGAAATCTTTTTAAGAAAACGATGGCTTGCTTCTAACATCAGTTTGCGATCTTTAGAATAATGTTTAAACGCAACAAAATAGGGTGTGGCTCCCAAAGCAATGGGTCCCAAAGCGCTGATTGCCTGAAGACAATCGATAATATTTCCTTCAGAAAATTTTTGAATCAGTTTCCGAACAAAAGTATAAGTCAATTCGTTGACAATTCGGCTCGCAATTTTAAAAGAACGCATCTCAACCTCCGCCTTTAGGCCGCCCTCGTCTGTCAAATGTTCTTTGAACGCGTTTTCACGAAATAATTTAGAGAAATGCGCGCTCAAAGATAATTCTTTTTCGGAAGGAGTTTTACGTTTGGATCTTGCTTTGCGGGCAACATGACGCAAACGTTCGCCCAAACTAAATCGCGGAGGATCTTTTCCTGCCACAAAATTTTCGAATACTTTGACCATCAATTCATGGCCACTTTTGGAGCCTCGTTTGAGTTTGTCTGAATAGTAAAGGTACGCGATGTTGTATAAACTATGGGATAAGGTTAACGCGGAACCCGCTTTCCCTGCAAAACCGCAGCGACCTTCACGCACTTGCTGAAGAAATTCATGGTAGCTACGCGCCTCAGGAACCAGCGTGTGAGCTCGCGCAATAAAGACACTCGAATGATCATCCGATCCCCCTGTGAAAAATTTGATGTGAGGTTCCTCAATCAAAGGAAGCATGTTATGACGATCCGCCAAGTGAGTGATCACCTCCGGAGTCAACTGACCACAAATTTCAACAGCTAAAGAACAAAGATCCGCATCTCGTGAGCCGTTTAATCCTTCGAAATGTTTAAACATCAGGAGCATCTTCTCGAATTGATCGAGCGTAAGACGGGCATTGTTTTGGTAAAGAGGATGGGCAAGAGCATGGAGAATTTTTTGTTCACGAAGATAAACCACCAGATCTTTGATATCCGCTCGAGCATCTTGAATTTCGCGATGTTGTTGTTCCGTAAAATCCCAGGCTAAGACATGGATTTTGCATCCATTTTCAGGAAAATAAGTGGTGATTTCCTGACTGACAAAAACTTCGTTGGGATATTTTGCTTTTAGCTCAAGCGCTCCTTCCATTTTATTGTGATCACTGATGGTCACAAAATCCATGCCGGCAGCTTTGGCGCGATCATAAACGGTTTGTGGTTCCGTAAAAC
>CAYVFJ010000326.1:0-6095 GCA_964450905.1 uncultured Verrucomicrobiota bacterium | reverse complement strand
ATTTCATTTCGAGGATTGATCACATTGCGTCCAGTGAACGGATTGAAGTTGATCCGAACGAAAAAGCCCTGATTTTCACTCTGTTTTCCCAGTTGTTTGTGAAAAAGAAAACATGAAAATAGTGGTGATCATTTCCAACTGTTCCTTTTTAGGCTTATTCTTATAGCTTAAGGCTGAATAGTTACGCAAAAAGAGGAGTCAGAATTCAGGAGTTAGGAGCCAGAATAAGGAGAAAGGAAATGAGCATATAAACCTAAAGACGAATACGCGCTTTCATTTCTTCCGCAGACACACCCTTTTCTTCTCCAGATTCAATTTGAGCCACCCGCTTTTGAACTTCTTGTAGCCAAGTCTCTTCTATCTGCGGATCAATGGAATGATGTAAGTTCAGTGTCAACCGATCCACCAACTCGGAGACTTGTTTTTTGGGTAAAATGATTAGCTTCTTCAACAATTTGATCCAGGGTCATACTCATGGCTTTAATCTACTCATTGTATGGCAAGGTTGCAATTCTCTATTTCATGTCATTTGCACAATCCACTCAAGACAAAGATCAATTGACTGCGGGAGGAAGTCATCGTTTACTTTTGAAAAATGATGGAACGGTTTGGGCGTGAGGAGATCATTAGGCTGAAATGAGGTTTCCAAGGATTACAAGCAGAACCATGGGAGAGCTATGATTTTATCATGAATTTGCATCGGACGATCACATCGGCAGATGATATAACCCTTGGTTGTTTTTTTGGGATGGTCTGATAGAAAGGGAAGGAGATGGCGTGCGTCGGATAAATTTGGATTCTCTGTCCACTTAACTTCCACAGGAATATAATGGCCATGGCTTTCTACAATATAATCGATCTCCGCTCCTCCGTGAGTTCTCCAATAAAAAAGTTTTCCCGCGCGCAGATACTGAAGGCGTTTCCATAATTCAATGCCCACCCACTGTTCAAAGACGGGCCCTGGATTTGCTAATACAGTGCCCATTTGAATCGGTAAATCAGCCGCCGCATGTCTCACGCCTAAATCAAAAAAAAGAAACTTGGAAGTGGAGGTCAGTTGGCTTCGTTTACTTTCGCTAAAGGCTTCGATCTGAAAACCAACGAACATATCCTCCAAAATTTGGTAATAAGATTTGATGGTTGGTTTGGAAAGACCTATTTGTTGAGATAACTTGGCATGGTTTACCGTAAGCCCAGATTCGAAAGCCGCCAGCCGAAGAAATTTGGCAAAGAGACTTAAATTTCGAAGGGAACATTCCCTGCGCACTTCTTCTTCCAAATAAATTGCGGTATAGGAATACAATAATTCTGAACGACTCGCTTCGGAAGCTGTGACAATGCCAGGTAAATCTCCATACAAGAGACGATCTAGCAAATCTCTTTCTTTAAAAAGGACACCCGCTTTTTTGTGATTCCAATCAAGTGTAAGAGGAAATAAATTTTGTGATGATACTATGCCGGATGGAAGAACCGGCGGACATTCCATTAAAGTAAGCGCGTAAAGATGAAGAAGAAACACTCTTCCGGGCAATAGATTTGCACCGGATTGACGTAATTTTCTTGCCGAACTCCCTGAAAGAATAAATTTCCATCGACCTTTGTCAGAATCATAGAGAAACTGGATCGCATTCAGAAGAGCAGGAGAAGCTTGCACTTCGTCCACAATAATTTCAGCGGATTGATGTGAACGAGATAAACCTTGGCATTCAGCAATAAATCTTTCGGGCTGAAGAGCGTACTTAGAATAATCAATCGGATTGGCAAGGTTTATTGAAAGAGCTGGTTTTGGAAACAACTGCTGAATTAAAGTCGACTTTCCTGTCTGACGAGCGCCAAACAGGAGAATGATATAAGGTTCTTTTTTCTTACGCTCAATTACTTGTCCAAGCCATCGGTCAAACATAAACATATACTTTACAATTTATATGAAAAAGTAAACATCATTTTTCAGAAGAAAGATGTATTTTTTATTTGATAAATCAAATTAAAAGGGATAGGCCGTTCGCTTTTAGAAATGATCACCGCAATTGCGGGACATGGAAATTGCAACTTTTTAAAAGCCAGTTTGTTAAAATTGCTTCCGAAATAAATTGGCTACTGGAGAAGCTCATAGTCTGTTTCTAGATTGCTTGCCATCTCACAGACGTGGTGACTTGTGGCTTGAGGCTGAATAGTTACAAATTTTCTAAATAAATATTTATTCCTTCTTCGACTTAAGGGATATTCTTTCAGTAGCATCTCATAAACATTCACAGCTTCATCAAGCTGTCCCTGATCGTTGAGGATCCTTGATTTGATTCAGTAAAGCTAAAATTGTTGAGTTTTTAGTTTGGAAATTGGAGCTTACGTAAAAGCGTTTCATGATAAACTTGGAGATGTTGATTCGAAAATATCCAGAACATGCTTTTAAGCATAATCTCGTAAACCGCTTTACGAGAAATTCGAATGCGTGGATTCGGATTTAAAGGATTGTCAGAAGTTCGCAACAGGCGCAAGGTTTCTAGTCCAATCCAAATCGGCCAGATACAAGCTAATCGCACGCGAAAAGAAGATTTAGGAATGAAAAGAACGTATTCACATGCCGCACGATAATGTTCCAGCGCATGATCCAGATAACGATGATAGAGGGGAGCTAGTTTAGAATAATTTGAAGGATTTTTTAGATCAACAGATGTGAGTCCCATCTCTATGAGATCCTTCGATGGCAAGTAGCAGCGGCCATTTTTGAGGTCTCTCGGGAGATCTCTAAGAATATTTGTCCATTGCAATGCTTTGCCAAAACGAATGCCTAAGGAGCTCATTTGATCCAAATCCCATGAGCGAAAGGTGGGGATATGATCCATGCACATGCGTGTCCAAAAAGATCCCACACAACCAGCCACATGATATGTGTATTCTTCAAGCTCTTCGAATGTCTCCAGAGCTATCAAGGTATGAGGATCTGAAAAACGTTTTAGATCGAGTTCCATGCCTCTCATCAATTGGCATACCACATCGATGACCTGCTCTCGATCCACTTCCGAAAAAGATTTTAAAAGATCGAAACATAGCGGAAGATGAATCAGAAGTTTTCTCTCGGATTTCAAAGAAAGAGTTGCTAGGGATGTCGTGGTCATTAATTCAGGCAATGAAAGAACCCAAGATTCGATTGAATTTTGATCTGGATGGTTGAGATCACGCAATCGATCCCGAAATTGAATGAGATATTTAAGACGATCTCTGGAATTCAGGATTTCTGTATCGGCGATGCTGTCTGCGGCTCTAGCCAAAAGATAGGCTAAACTGATTTGGGGACGAATGACGAATGGCAAGACTCGCAAGGTCAGATAAAAAGAGCGCGATACATCACGGAGCAAAAGGGTCAGTAAATGGATTTTAGACGGGTCGATCATAGCAAAGAATGATTAGAAAGGGATCGAAGCATTTCTAATCTTAAAGATTGTCATTTGCTTAAAGACTTGTCAGGGTTAGAGTGCTCCGTCAATGAGTATTTCATTACGCAATTTTGAAGAGAACGATTTTGAAGCCATCCAGGCTCTGATGATGGCTCAAGGTGGGGAAATTTTGGCTGCTTCCGGTTATTTAAAGACGGAAACCCTCAGGCCCTCTGTTTTGATAGACACGATTTTTGGGTTGGTTGCGGAAAAAGAAGATAAAATAGCAGGAACTGTTTCGATGTTAATGGAGCAGGAAACGGCTGAAACAGTTTTGGGGTTGCTGGGACGATTATGCGTGCGGGACACTTCGGAACGTCCCGCGGTGGCTGCAAGCTTGGTGGCCACTCTCATTCAATCTCTCGAAGAGAATCTTCAGTTATCTTTTGCTGAGATTCCTTCCACCGATCTGTGGGCTCAAGCCGCTTGTGAACAAGCAGGTTTCATTCCATGCGGATTTTTGCCACAGAAGTTTCATGGAGAAGTTCGTCTCGGTTGTGTGGTTTACGCGTATCTGAGTCAAAATGCTCGAAATAAGCGGCGTCCTCGTCCTGGAATTATTCCTGGAGCACAGAATTTGGCGATAGAAGCGCTGAAGGCCTACGGATTTATTGGAGATATTGAGGTTCGCCAAGATGTGGCAGCTTATCCAACCGAAGGTAATTTTACTTTTGTGCCCATCGATTTGGATGCTGTGCAAATGATGTTGCAGGGAGAAAACCAACGACAAACCGAAGTTTTTAGAATTCTTCAAGATACTCAAACCCATTTTCATTTGCCTCTGGAGGCTGTCACTTATATGTCAGCCAGAGAAGGCGAACGCGTGGTAGGCGCCATCGGCTATGTTTTTGATTCTTTTGATAAACGGATACAAATTACCAACATCATTGCTCTGGACGTTGAGTCCGAAGGATTTATGATCGCTCAACTTTTTGAAACCTTAAACAAAAAACTTTCTCCAGATTATTGGGAGATCATGGTAAGCGCGCATGCAACACGGATGCAAAAAACATTGGATCAAGTAGGTTTTATTCCGTGTGCTTACATTCCTGCCTTTATTATGGAACAAGGGATGCGATCGGATGCCATCAAAATGGTCAAACTGAATGTAGGCTATGAAAGTGATCCTTCCGAATTAACCAGCGCCGGTAAAAATATCTTTACCATCATGGATACCATTTTCCGTGAATATGGCGTGGGAATGGCTGTTCTCAAATTATTACGGGATTTGCGTATTTTTTGTGGAATGGGTGAAGGAGAACTGCGACAGGTCGTCCGTTTATTTTCACAAAAATTATTCCGTCCTAAAGAGGTCATTTTTGAGGAAGGAAGCACAGGACAGGAACTTTACGTGGTAGAACGAGGTGAGATTGATATCTACACAAAAAATGAAGAAAAAATTCTTGGAACTATTCGAAGTGGCGCTGTTCTTGGAGAAATTGCTTTTCTCAACGGAGAACCGCGCACAGCAAAAGCGGTCTCCAAGTCAGCAACCATCGCGCGAGTCATTCATCGTTCGGACTTTGATCGTCTTGTCCAAAGAGAGTCACATTTGGGATTGATTTTCTTTCAAAACATTGCCTTGGATCTTGCTGCAAAACTGAAACAAAGCGTGATTCAGGCAAGGAACCGTTAAACCACGATCCATGGTCATCCGCCATAAAAGAAATTCATATGTTTAAATTCATTCGAAGGATCCTCTTTTTGATCATCCTAGCAATCATCGTTCTTGTTGTCGCACGCAATACCATCATCGGCTGGATGATAGATTTTTCTCTCAAGAAAAAAGGGGGCTTTTCCGCGGACATTCATTCTGTAGCTCTCAAACTGAGTCAGCCAAATTTACTCATCCAAGATCTAAAAATCCTTAATCCAAAAGGGAGCTATCGAGAATCTCTTGCCGCAAAAGTGGATCGACTTGAGGTGAACTATGATCCCATGGCTTTTTATCGAGGGGAACCGCGTCTTCAAAAGCTTGTGATTGATATTTCAGAGATTATGATTGTGAAAAATCGAGCAGGAGAAATGAATTGGTTAAGGTTTCAAAATGCTTTTCACTCTTCTCAAAAAGCTCATTTTCAAATAGACGAACTCGTTCTATCCATTGGCAGTGTTTCCTATTTAGATGAAAACCGTTCTTCAGAAAAACCATTGGTATATAAAATTCAGATCAAGGAACGTCGTTACAAAAACATCAAAACTGCAGATGATATCAAGAGGATCATTACCCAATTGATCACTCAAGTTCTTCCAAAAAATCTATTGGATTCTGTGAGACCCATGATTGATCAGGAGATTCAAAAAAGAATCGATCCCTTAGGTCAAGGAGCCAAACGTATCCTTGATATTTTTGGCAACGAACCGCAAAAGGCAAAATAGAATATAACTATGATTAAAAAAGACCTCCGAACGGTAGGTTTATGGTTTACGGTCTGTGGCCTGTGGCAAACAAAGTTCAAACAGTGCTACCCATGAACCGCTACCAAAATCTGTATCTCGACTAAGAAAGCGGGCGCTTCATTGTGAAGAAGACTTTTTTATTGGCGCATATTCAATGTGTTGATTGGGAATTTCTTCCGGTTTTGGATAAAACAGGAGGCGGGCATCTTCGCCTTGCAGTTTGATTGGAGGAGTAAATTGACTTCCGATATAGAAGGGCGC
>CAYVFJ010000325.1:0-2929 GCA_964450905.1 uncultured Verrucomicrobiota bacterium | reverse complement strand
TACTTCCAGAGCCTTTTTGTCATTTTTTACTCCAAATGTCGGCACTATTACTTTCTCGTTGGCAATATAAAAATTGGCATAACTTGCCGGCAATCTTTGCCCTTGATATTCCACCACTCCAGGCATGGGCATGGGCCACACATTCAAAGGATCACCGTCCTGATCTTTCATCAGACGCAAACGTTGTAAGTTATCCTGAAGCCGTTGGTAATTGATATCCTGCGGATCATCTTCAACCACTGTAACAACTGTGTTTGGATTTACAAACCTTGTTAGATCATCAATATGACCGTCGGTATCATCTCCTTCAATCCCATCTCCAAGCCAAAGGATATGAGTGACTCCTAAATAATCTTTCAAATACTGTTCAATCTCCGTTTTTGATAAATGTGGATTCCGATTTTTATGAAGAAGACAACTTTCTGTGGTAAGAAGAGTTCCTTTCCCATTCACATCAAAGGCTCCTCCTTCCATCACAATCCCAGGACTGAAAAGAGGGACATTCAGAAATTGAGCCACATGTTGAGGCACTGCATCATCCAAATCGTAAGGTGGATATTTATTGCCCCAAGCATTATATCCCCAGTCCACAATAGCTAAAGAGTTTTGAGTTTGAACAACAGATTTTGAATGGATCAGGAAGATCGGCCCATGATCCCGGCACCAAGGTTCGTAGGACGGAAAACGATGCAGAAAAATGCGGCCGCCAATTTTTAATCCGGCACGATGAAGATACTCTCGAGCTTCTCCTTCAACCACGTCGTCAAAAATATTAATATGAACTTCTTCATGAGGACTTAGTAATTGGCACATCGTCACCCAATATGGAGGAATCGCATCATATTTCTCCGGAAAACTAATTCCATTTTTTCGAGGCCAAGTCAGCCAAGTGGCTGCATGCGGCTCCCATTCCGCAGGCATTCGATAACCAAGCGAAGACGGAGAATGAGGCATAGGTGTTCAGTGAGAAAGTGATTTCCCTATCTTTACAGTTTTCACGACGACAAATACTAGGAAAAATGCGGAAAACACGATTTTTAATGTTGATTATGGATAGGGTCGAATTAAAATCGTGAGCCATATGAATTCCGTATTGGACTATCCTGATATTTTTTCTGACAAGTTCAGCTTGATTGTGAGCCTGCAGAGATTGATTGGTTTAATCTTAAAGTTTTACTTCGAGTTGAAGAAACTCATTTTACGCAGGAAGAATTACAGATTCTTTTGGCCGCGCAAGGTAAACATGTCCGCTTGCCGGGTAAAGGATGGCACCAGATCCGCTATGATTTAGGCGATCCAGAACGCGAAGAAATTATTTCAAATTATTATTCAACGATATCAACGAACCGTAAACAAAAAAATTCGTTATTTTGCGCAAGCTTCGAGAAATATCTGGCCAAGAAATGCAGATCCAGTTTGTCTTGCTTTTTGAATTTTCTTACGCTATTTCGCTTCAGGCTTGAAGGTTCAGGCTTGAAGGAGCAGCCTGTTTATCATTTGATGCCCGCGAGGAAATAGATGAGAAACGTTTCCATCCAAGGATTGTCATCTTTATGAAACCTGTAAAAATTGCGTTGGTTGGTTGTGGACATATTTCCGTGGAACACCTTCAAAACCTCAAAGCATCATCCCATTTTGAAATCGTAGGCGTGGCGGATATTGTCGAAAAAACAGCCAAACAACGCGCCGAAGAATTTAATATTCCTCGATGGACAACCAGCTATAAAGATTTCCTTTCGGATGAAACGGTTGAAGCCTTGATGATTCTCACCACGCCGGTGACCCACGCTGAAATTGCTACCCACGCCCTTCGAGCTGGTAAGCATGTGTTTTGTGAAAAACCACTGGCTATTTCTGTCGCGGATTGTCAGGCAATTCTTCAGGCTGTGGAAGAAAGCAAGCGTGTGTTTTCCCTTGGTTACACCATGCGATATTCACCAGACGCATTGAATTTTCGTGATCTCATTTTAAATAATCGCATTGGGCGGCCTGTTTTTTTTCGTGATATATGGGCTTTAAGCAAAGGATCTCCGAGTCCTGCAATTCATGATGCTCAACTTGGTGGCGGTGTTTTGTTTGAGCTCAGTCACTGGCTTGATTTCGTTCTTTTTGTTTTTGGTGCGCCTAAAAAGGTTTATGCAACCATGGCGCGCTTTAAACCGAACGATACTTCAGCGGATGATACTTTTTTAGCAATCATCGATTTTGTTTCTGGAGATCAGGCTGTATGGTCTGTCTCATGGGCAGCCATGGGCTTTGGTCGTACTCCATCCTGTGTCGGAAGACATGTGCGGCCCATCACCGATGTGATTGGTCCTAAAGGTTCCCTTCATTTTCCGGATGCGGACGGAAAACAAATCCTTGCGCTTTACGAAAGCAAAGATCAAGTAGACAATCGATCTACTCAACAATGGAATTGGGAAACAGATTGGGGATATAACATCAAAGCTTTATCTGATGAAGTCGAACAATTCTATGAATGTATTCGAAATAGAGCTCAACCTCGTTGTGCGGCTAGAGATGGGATGGCTGTGATTGAACTGGCTGAAGCCATCATCCAATCCAATCAAACAGGAATGCCAGTTATGATGAAATAGAGCTCAATAAACATGCAAACAAAACTGTCTGATTCGTATATTGGAAGATGTTTACCCGCGGAATGGCGCGAATTTCGGCATCCTCAAACAGGCCGTTTCATCACTCAGTTTACCTCCGCTCCATGGAATAGCTATCCTCTCTACTTTTTTGGTCCTACCATCACTCCAGATGGACGGTCCCTCATTTTTCATAGTGAACGAACCGGTTGGATTCAGCTTTACCGTATGGATCTGATCAGCGGGGAAGTCGTTCAATTAACCGACGGACATACGCGTGATTCAGGCCATGAGATTTGGTGTGAATATCATCTACGAGGAATCTATAATCATCT
>CAYVFJ010000324.1:0-2948 GCA_964450905.1 uncultured Verrucomicrobiota bacterium | reverse complement strand
CATGGGACTTCTTCCAGCAGCTTTTGCCATTCCCACGTTGCTTGGTTTAATTTATCTGGTTCGCACGATTCCTAATGAACAATCCTATCGCAACTCACTTCTTGCCTGGTTTGGCGGGGTTACTTTGTTTTTTATCACCTTAATTTTTCCGATCCAATTTGAACGTCAATGGATTATTATTGGCTGGGCACTTGAAGGCGCTGCGCTTCTCTGGTTTTTCCATCGTGTGCCACATCCAGGATTGCGATTCGTTGGAGTCGGTTTGTTAGCGGTTTCTTTTATTTGGTTACTCAATTTCGAAACCATCTTTTCTTATCATCCACGAAGCGCCACGCGAATTTTCAATTGGTACCTTTATACTTACGGAATAGGAACGCTTTGTCTTTTAATAGGTGGCCGACTTTTGGCAGCGCCGCGGAACATACTTTTGGGAATGAATTTTCAAGGGATTCTTTATGGATTAGGGACGATTCTCGCGTTCTTTTTGATGAATATCGAAATCGCAGATTATTTTGAGGTAGGACGGCGTTTGACCTTTAAGTTTTCGGGCAGTTTTGCTCGTGACATGACTTATTCTATGGCATGGGCGCTGTTTGCTTTCGGTTTATTGATGATAGGTTTTCTAAAAGAAATTTCCGTGGCACGATATGCGGGCATGGGATTGTTAGGGATAACATTGCTCAAACTTTTCTTTCATGACCTCAGCAATTTACCGCAGCTTTATCGTGTAGGCGCGCTTGTGGTGGTGGCCATTATTTTGATGCTGACCTCATTTTTGTATCAGATATTTTTTTTTGGAACTAAAAAGAGTGAGTAGTTAGTAGAAACAAGGCAGGGTGGTCGTTTCATAAAATTCATAGGTTCAGGGAATGAAGATGCGATAAACAAAGCCTAGAAAGCCGCCTGTTAATACGATAACCATCACATCCCATTTTAAAATTTGCATCGCAAGAAAACAGAGCGCGCCCACTGTCAAAGTAAAGATATCGAGATGTCCTTGAGATGGAAATAGCGCGTGAATACCGAACCAAACAGCGAGGTTTAGAACAACTCCTACCACCGCCGCAGTGATCGCAGACAAAGTTGAAGTCATATGCACATTGCCGCGCAATTTTTCAATATAAGGAGCTCCTAGAAAAATCCAAAGGAAGCAAGGAACGAACGTTACCCATGTCGTTACCAAGGCTCCGAGAGTAGCTGCTAAGAGGGGCGAAAGACCATTTGGATGGTTCCATCCTCCAAGGAATCCGACGAATTGTAAAACCATGATGAGAGGACCCGGAGTCGTTTCTGCTAGACCGAGGCCGTCCATCATTTGTGGCGCACTCAACCAGTGAAAACTCTCAACAGCCCGTTGGGCAACATATGGCAATACCGCATAAGCGCCCCCAAATGTAACCATGGCAGCTTTACTAAAGAAGATGCTCTCATGAAAAAGAACGCCGTCCTTTCCTTGCCAATAACCAAGCAGCGCCACAGGCAAAGTCCACAAGATCAAGCAAACTACAGAGACTTTGATGGCACGACTCACTGAGGGTTTAGTGTGAGGAGATGATTCTTGTTCATCACCCAAAACGGATTGTTGTTGCCCATTGTTGTCATTTGATTTCGGGCTGTGATTTCCTAAAACGAAAAATTTTTCCTTCCAAAGTTTTCCACCCATGAGTCCTATGAGCCCAGCTGATAAAATAATGATTGGGAAAGGTAATTTCAGGAAAAAGATCGCCACAAAAGCCAGAGCAGCCAAAACCCACATCACTTCATTTTTAAGTGCCTTCTTCCCAATTCGGATTACAGCCGCAGCCACGATAGCCATAACAGCTGGCTTTAGGCCGTAGAAGATCGAAGCAACCCAAGGAATATTTCCATAGATCATGTAGGCCGCACTGAGAGACCAAAGAATAAAAATTGATGGAATGACGAAAAAGGCTCCAGCGACAATTCCACCTTTCGTTTTATGAAGAAGCCATCCCACATAGATGGCAAGCTGTTGAGCCTCCGGGCCTGGCAGAATCATGCAGAAGTTCAATGCATGTAGAAAGCGGGTTTCGCTAATCCATTTTTTCTTTTCAACGAGTTCGTTGTACATCATCGCAATCTGGCCAGTAGGTCCGCCGAAACTGATAAATCCAAGCTTCACCCAAAAACGCAATGCATCAGAAAAGGAGGGGTGAACAACTCGAATAGCCTTTTGACCTGGCTCATTCATAATATATTTCTCGCGTTATTTTCAATTGGACAGGCAATGCGTAAAGAAGAAGTAGCCACGAGGGATTTGTCATTCTTGCCATACTCTTAGTTCTATGTAATATATATTTCAATTCCACACAGCTCTTCAAGGCTTATGATTTTATGACTCGGATTTACATCATCGTATTTTTACTTGTCGCTTCGCTTGCGCATGCCGAGATTATCAATTTCGACAACACTCCCATTGGCAAACTTCCAGAAGGATGGACAGCGGGTGTTACGGGTAGTGGCAGCTTTGATTGGAGAGTGGTGAAGGATGATCGTGCTACCAGTAAACCGAATGTCCTGAAACAATCTGGTGAGGGAACTTTCCCTTGGTGTGTGAAAAAGGATATTTCCATTAAGGACGGTTTCGTAGAGGTAAAATTCAAACCAATTTCTGGCAAAGAAGATCAGGCGGGTGGCATTGTCTGGCGTTGGAAAGACGAAAATAATTATTACATCACACGCGCCAATGCACTCGAAGATAACGTCACGATCTACCATACGATGGATGGTCGTCGTAGAGCATTTAAAAGCATTGATACCAAAGTAACGTCGAACGAATGGCATACTCTCCGAGTGGATTTTAAAGGAACTCATTTCACGGTCACTTTTGATGGCAAAATTGTCATTGAAACTGATGATGATTCGATCCGTGGCATCGGCGCTGTTGGTGTTTGGACAAAGGCCGATAGTGTTACAATTTTTGACAACTT
>CAYVFJ010000323.1:0-3814 GCA_964450905.1 uncultured Verrucomicrobiota bacterium | reverse complement strand
GAACACCATTCAAATTGACCGAGGAAAATCGGATGGTCTCACCCGCGATATGCCGGTCCTTACCTCAGAGGGGTTGGTCGGAAAAACCATTCAGGTCGAGGATGCTTATTCAAAAGTCATCCTTATCATTGACGAAAATTGTAAGGTCTCCGGTTGGATGATCGAGAGCGGTCAATACGGAGTCGTTCAAGGAAATATTTTAGCGGGAGGATCCGAAGCCCAATGTCGGATGACTTTTGTGAATCGATTTTCACAAGTAAAAGATCACGATAAAGTTTATACCTCGGGACTTGGAGGAATTTTTCCAAAGGGAATTCTCATAGGAACTATCCATCTTAAAAATAATGATCCGGACAGAGAAAAAAACATTCTCTATCAAGAGGTGATTGTTTCGCCAGCAGTAGATCTTTTTCGAATCGAAGAAGTTTTTGTGGGGATCGGAGCAAAACCACCGGAAAAAACGCGGCCAACCGTCAAACCCTAAAACCTCATGAACCGCCTTTTCATACCGTTTATTCTCGTGATAGGAATTCTTGGTTTGGTCATCGCTCAATGCACCCTGACTCATCGATGGCCGATATGGGGAGTTCACATGGAACTTCTGCCGCCTCTTCTTCTTTATGCGGCTTTTACGGTGAACCCTCAGACGGCTATTCTCCTTGGGTCACTTGCAGCCGTCTTGTACGATTCGTTTAGTGGAGTTAATTTTGGCGCAAGCTTGGCGCCTTACGCAGTTAGCGTTTTTCTCTTCTGCGCGGTGCGCCCCATTTTTTTTCGAAACCAAATCACCACCCAGTTCATCAGTGGTTGCATTTTTGGATTTATGGCTCTCTCGTTTCAATGGGTTTTATCAGGCAAATTCATGGTCGGCTGGGAATCTATTTGGCCTAAGGTTTTGCGGCTTTCGCTCTTGAGCGGTATTTTGGCCGTTCTTTATTTTATCATTCTTGACAGACTTCATCGATGGATGGGCCTTGATCCCGGACGTTTTGAGGAAACTCTATGATCCAACACGATTCCATAGAATTTCAGCCGATTTGGCGGTTTTATACTTTTGCATCTTTTATGATGATCGGATTAATCGGCTTACTTATCTCACTAGGATATCGTCAACTCTTTCAAAACGAAGAGTGGACTGACCGGATGGTTCAAGGTTCAACAAGAGTCGTTGAGCTTGCTCCACCACGAGGAAACATCTTGGATCGAAACGGCATGGTGCTTGTCGATAATCGGCCAAGTTACAATGTCGCTTTGTATCTCGACGAATTTGGAGCAGGCAGAAATCAGAAAGAACTTCTTAAAAGAGTCCATCGATCGGTGGAAACCCTCACAGAACGAATGAAAATGCCCGTGACCATCGATGAAAAAAAAATTAAAGATCATTATAAACGACGTGGACCGCTTCCTCTGACGGTTTGGAATGATCTGAGTCCTGCCGCGCTTGCGGCTTTTGTGGAGCGAAGCCCTTGGATGCAAGGGATCGATTTACAAGCCGAACCAGTTCGTATGTATCCTTTTGGAAACTTAGCATGTCATGTGCTCGGTTATGTGGGTAAACCAGAATCATCGGCCAAGGAACGTGAGTCGGAGTCTGATTTCTTAGGGCGTAGAACTTTTTCATCACCGAACGTCATCGGTAAATCAGGAATTGAAGCGACCTTTGATAAGGTTCTCCAGGGAGTTCCAGGTTTTCGTATCATTAAACTGAATGCAGCAGGCTTTAAAGAAGCCGAAGATAAAAAGATTCTTCCCGCCTCAGGCAATCGAGTGGTTTTAACCATCGATTGGGAAATTCAACAAATCGTCGAAGAAGCGTTCACAGGTTATCGTGGAGCATGTATCATCGTTGATCCTAATAACGGCCAAATCCTGGCAATGGCTTCTGTCCCTGCATTTGATCCAAATCTATTTGTGCCCGCTATTAAAAAATCAGACTGGCAATCGCTCATTCAGGACGAACAACAACCCCTTTACAATCGTGCAATCACAGGGCGCTACTCTCCGGGCTCCACTTTCAAAGTCATCGTTGCCTTGACAGGACTCGAGAATCAATTGGTTTTTCCCTCTACCAATTATGAATGTCATGGACGATTTAATCTCGGCAATATCGAATTTAAATGTTGGGAACTCGGTGGACATGGAGATGTGAATTTAAAACAGGCCATCACAATGTCTTGCAACGTTTATTTTTATAATCTGGGTCTTAAGATAGGAGGCCCTCTCCTGTGGGAAATGGCGGAGGCATTTGGGCTGGGCCAAAAAACAGGGATTCCGTTGGATGGCGAAGAAGACGGGATTCTTCCCACTGAAAAATGGAAAATGAAACGTAAGGAAGGAAGATGGACTGCGGGCGATTCTGTCAATATGGCGATTGGCCAAGGGGCATTGAATGTGACCCCTCTTCAAATGGCTGTGGTTGCTTCAGCGATAGCCAATGGTGGAATCGTTTATTCTTCTCAATTGATCTTGCGCACAGAAACTCCGGACGGAGAAATGCTGGCAGATTTTCCGCCTGAAATTCGCAATCAAATTCCTGTTTCTTCCAAAAATTTTCAATTTGTTAGGGAAGCCATGATGAATGTCGTTAATAGCGACGAGGGGACTGGCAAGCGTGCGGCTTTAGAGAACGTTAAAGTAGCCGCAAAAACTGGGAGCGCCCAATTTTCCGCGCGCGATCCAGCGACCGGAGAGCTTGTGAAACAAACTCGCGCATGGATGATTTCTTTTGCGCCTTACGATCAACCGCGTTATGCGATGGCAATCATTGCTGAAGGAGGTGTCTCTGGAGGGGGCACCGCGGGACCCATCGTTGGAGCGATTTATAAAAAAATTTTCCAATTGGAACAAGATCGTAAAAATCCGAAGCGCCACGTGGTAGCCGCGCCTTCTCTCCCTCTCTCTGAAAAAGTGGCTGGCGTGGAAGGCGAAGTAAGCGGAAAATGGCATGTGGACAATCCTGTTCCTTTGGAATCTGACAACGAATCCGAGAGTGAGGAAGAAGAATCTCCTCCTCCGTCTTTACCTGCCGAAAGAGTGAATTTTCCATAATGATGAAACCAACCAAAGTTCAGATTTTTTTTCGCGAGCTTGCTTTAGATTTCCGATGGAATCAGCTTCTTTCAATGATCGGCTTGATGATCTTAAGTCTCCTTTTTATCTATAGCGCAACTCAGCGCGCGGATGCCGCGATGCCCGATGAAGTCAAAAAACAATGTCTTTGGTTCAGTTCGGGGCTTGTCTGTTATCTCTTGGTTGCTCTCTTGGATTATCATTGGTTATGTCGCAGGTCATGGTTGTTTTACATCATGGGACTGATCCTTTTAGTTGCGGTGCTAAAATTTGGAAAGACCATTAATCATTCCAAAAGTTGGATCAGTATTGGAAACATTCAAGTTCAACCTTCCGAATTCGCAAAGCTAACCTTGATGCTTGCTTTGTGCTATTATCTCAGCCGCACCATGGATGATCCAAATGATTGGCGACGGGTGGCGACGGCTCTTTTTTTAGTGCTTCTCCCTTTTGGACTCATTAAGGCACAGCCGGACCTTGGCACATCATTGGTTGTCATCGCGCTCTCTCTGGTTCTTATGTTTTTAGGGAGCGTTCCCGCGCGTTTTTTTATGGTTCTTGGCATCATGGCTATGATCGGAATGGGTGTGGTGGGATACGAAACTTCGCGTTATTCTCAATTTCGTGAGGAACGAACCACCGGTAAGATCAAGCCAGACAAAAAATTCTCTTCCTTTCTGCGTCTCAAAGAATATCAATTCAATCGTATTCTGGGAATGGTCGCTCCAGAAAAACTGGATCGTCT
>CAYVFJ010000322.1:0-4530 GCA_964450905.1 uncultured Verrucomicrobiota bacterium | reverse complement strand
TTGATAAACTTAAAGAATTCGCTCTCGCGCTCATGATTGGGATTCCATTTCTTTACATTCTTCTTATGTTTATGACTCGCATGGGAAGCTTATGGTGGTTATGGACGAGCTTGTTGGTCATCGGTTTTCAATTATTGATGATGATTCTTTATCCGCTTGTGATTGCCCCGCTCTTCAACAAGTTTTCTCCATTAGAAGAGGGAGATCTTAAGAATTCACTTGAAAAGCTTGCTGAAAAATGTCGGTTTGCGATTCAAGGAATTTTTGTGATGGACGGCTCTAAACGGTCGGCTCATTCCAACGCTTATTTCACGGGTTTCAGCAAAGCACGACGAATTGTTCTCTTGGATACCTTGATCCAACAATTGAGTGTTCCGGAATTAACAGCGGTTCTTGCTCATGAAATGGGTCATGATAAGAAGAAACATATCCACAAGATGTTTTTTCTTTCTTCCCTTTTAACTCTTCTTGGTTTCTTCATGATGAGTTTGCTCATTGATTGGATTCCTATCTATCAAGCTTTTGGTTTAACTAAACCTTCTATTCCTCTCGCGATCATCATTTTCAGTCTTATCGGAGGAGCTTTTACCTTTTGGCTAAAACCGTTTTTCCACGCCCTATCGCGGCGTCATGAATATCAGGCAGATGCCTATGCTGCTGAACAAACGGACGACGATATTGCCATGGGAGAAGCTCTTTATAAACTTTCAGAAAAGAATCTTACAAACTTTACTCCACACCCAGCTTATAGCGCCTATTATTATTCTCACCCGACTTTGTTAGAGCGGATTACTGTGTTACAAAAATTGTAACGGCCTCAGAAGGCTAGGTTGGGGTAAAGAGAGATCGTTAAGGTTTTATGTTCCATTCACCTTCAAATTCTTTATCAGCTCCTTCCCGATTGGCGGGCGGGCATTGTGGTTCTTGTGCAGGACCGGAACAAACGGATTCAAGAAATATTCATAAATTGGTTATCGCGATCATTCTTTCCGTTCCTGTGATCGTTCTGAGCATGTTTGAAGTTCATTTTTCTGGAAGGGAATGGTGGATGTTGATTCTGACAACCCCTGTGCTTTTTTGGTCAGGCCGATCTTTTTTTGCAGGCGCGTGGGTTGCTTTGAAACATGGTTCTGCAGATATGAACACTCTGATTGCTGTGGGGACAGGCGCGGCTTATGGCTATAGCGTGGTGGCCACTTGGATGCCGCACCTTTGGCATAAAATGAGGCAGGATCCTCATGTTTATTATGAATCTGTAGCTGTGATTATCGTGACCCTTCTCATGGGCCGGATGCTTGAAGAAAAGGTGCGTCGTAAAACTTCAGCCGCCATCCAGAAATTAATGGAACGTCAGGCCAAAACAGCCCATGTCATTCGTGATGGACAAGAACAGGAAGTTTCGCGCGAGGAGGTAAGAGTGGATGAGATTGTCATCGTTCGTCCGGGTGAGAAAGTTCCTGTGGACGGCGTGATTATCAAAGGACAATCCTCTGTGAATGAATCCATGGTTACTGGGGAATCGTTGCCGGTTGAGAAAAAAGAAGGAGACGAAGTGATTGGAACAACTATGAATCAAAGTGGTTTCATTCAATTTCGAGCGACCAAAGTTGGAAAAGATACGGTGCTCCAACAAATCATCAGAATGGTTCAAGAAGCTCAAACTTCCAAGGCGCCCATTGCGCGTTTGGCAGATGTGATCAGCGGTTATTTTGTGCCCGTAGTTATTCTGATCGCGGCTCTCACCTTTGGAATTTGGTTTTATTTTGGTTCATTAACCATGGCCATGCTCACCTCGGTTTCTGTTCTGATGATTGCCTGTCCATGCGCGTTGGGATTGGCCACTCCCACCGCGATCATGGTTGCGGCAGGCAGAGGAGCTGAGCTTGGAATTTTAATTAAAAATGGCGAGGCTTTAGAAAAGCTTCATAAACTTCGGACCATTGTTTTGGATAAAACCGGAACGATTACCCATGGCAAATTGAAGGTAACAGATATGATTTTTGGCAAAGATTTACATTCAAGACAAATTCTTTGTTGGGCTGCTTCGGCAGAAAATTTTTCAGAACATCCCATTGGCAAAGCCATTGTTCAAAAAGCAAAAGAAGAGAAGATCGAGATTGATGAACCAGAAAATTTTAAAGCGATTGAAGGAAGTGGCGTTGAAGCAACGGTGCACGGTCAGTCGCTCCGGATCGGCAACTGGAATTTTGTTCGTTCATATCAAAACAAAGAGTGTTTTCCTCCAGGAGCTGAAGAGCTTATGTCCGAAGGTAAAACGGTTGTTTTTATGATGATCGATCGTGAAATCGTAGGAACATTTGCGGTCGCTGATACCATTAAAGATGAAAGCAAAAAAGCGGTTCATCTTCTTCAGCAACAGGGATTCAAGGTGATGTTAATCACGGGGGATCATGAAAAAGCGGCGCGGATGGTGGCAAATCAAGTGGGGATTCCTCACGAAATGGTGTTCGCCGGTGTGCGTCCCGAAGAAAAGGCAAAAAAAATAAGTGACCTACAACAAAACGGAGAACTTGTTGGGATGGTTGGAGATGGAATCAATGATGCGCCCGCGTTGGCTCAGGCGGATATAGGTTTTGCCATCGGTTGTGGCACTGATATCGCGATTGAAACGAGTGACATTACTTTGATTCGAAATCATTTAAGTGACGTGCTCTCTGCCATCGCTCTTTCCCATGCCACACTACGAACCATCAAACAGAACCTTTTCTTTAGTTTTATCTATAATATCCTAGCCATCCCTCTTGCGGCAGGAATATTTTTTCCACTCACGGGATGGCTGCTCAATCCCATGATTGCCAGTGCAGCCATGGCCATGAGCGATCTTTGCGTGGTAACGAATAGTCTACGCTTGCGTCATCAAACCAGAATAAACCACTGCCCGGAGCACCCTCTCTGTTCACCCACAAGGTGATGAAGTTATTTGTATTTTTCTTTCATAACTCATGGATCCTCAATTTCTAACCTCTAACTACGTTTTTTAGGTTCATTACTTGTAGATGTGCGGCAAAATTTCTGGTAGAGGACGATCACAAGATTTTTGAAAAATGAGACTTTATCTTTGACTTCTGTGGCAAGCATTTTTAACCTTCACCTCTGATCTAAAGGCTGGGTAGCTCAGTAGTAGAGCAGGGGCCTGAAAAGCCCTGTGTCGGGGGTGCGATTCCCTCCCCAGCCACCATTCTTTGCTCTACGGCCTAAATTATGATTAAAATTTCAAGTCAAAGAAAAATCGTGCGGATCCTTTTCGATGAATATCATAGCGAAAGCTGGACTGTGTCCGAGGAGCGCGCGAAAGAAATTCAACCGGATGATCCGGCCCATTCTTCGTATCAAATTGCCGCAGACGCTTTATCTGCCAGAGATTTTATTGTCGAACGAAATATCGACCGTCCCCTTCACCAGGATCTTCTTTCGAAAGTAGATGTTTTAGCTTTGGTTCATCCATGTGATTCCAAATGGGAATGTACCACTTCTAAAAACTCTCCTCAGCTCTCTTCACGTGAGATAACAGATCTTCAGGATTTTGTCTGGAAGGGTGGCGGATTGATTGTGATTGCCGAATATGAACACGATAAATACGGAGATAATCTCAATGACTTGCTTTCTAAGTTTGGGTTGCAGATTGAAAATTCTAGTGTTTGTGATCGATCCGCATGTCTCAACGAAAATCCAAGTTGGTTTTTTCCAGAGATCACGCATGAAGCTTCTTCCACTTCCCTGATGCACTTAACGAACAAGATTTGTTTTTATTTAGCGGGCTCATGCAAAGCCTCTGGAGACGCGACGATTGTTTTACGAGCATCAGAAAAAGCAACGCCTAAGCACGCAGGATTAGTTGGGGTTGCTTCCTATGGAAAAGGAAAAGTATTTTTGATTACCGATTCAAGTTTATTTGGAGATGAACGTATCCAGGATTTTGATCACCTTCAGTTTTGGTTAAATCTTGTTTATGGATGTTCGATACCGGTGTTTTCTCGAAAAGATGAGACCAAAGATAGGCAGGAGAGTATGAGCCTCACATCTCCAAATCAGTCGGAAGCTTGGCTTTCATTAAAAAACACCGTGAATCAACTTCGACTTCTTCAAAATCCAGATGGTTCGGTCGAAATTTCTCATCAAAAAGAAGCATCCCAATATGTCACATCGATTGTTCAAAAAATGGATGACCTGCAAAAATGGTTTCCACATCAATCGGAATATCTCCATCAATTGCCGATCGATTTTGAAACCTGGATCAAAGAGGGCCTTCATAAGCCTGACTTTGGAAAATCTCTCGCAATGTTTAATCCACAACGAAATCGTCGAGATCAACAAGAACATCTGATGATCTTTCCGATGTATACGCCAAACGCTTCTCATGACACTCGATTTGAAGCGATGATTCTTCGGGTGATTTGGCCAGATTGGTTGGCTGAATTAAATCAGACCTATCAAAACAACCTTTTTGTTTCTGGAAATCTTGTGGATTTTACAGAAGGATACCAGAGTGAGTGTGCCGTCTTTTTTCCA
>CAYVFJ010000321.1:0-3362 GCA_964450905.1 uncultured Verrucomicrobiota bacterium | reverse complement strand
GCGCAAAAAGCGCGATTCACTCAATTCCTAAAATCCCTACGATTTACAGCTTCATCTGAAATCTCAAAAATCGGCCTTCATTGATTTTGTGAAGTCCGTGGAAATACCCAATGGTTGAATCTCTCATTAAAATTTTCACTTCTCTTAAGTTGACCGTCATCTGTCTAGGATTGGCGATGATTCTTATTTTTATGGGAACCATTGCACAGGTTGACCTAGGAATCCATGCGGCGCAGCAGCGGTACTTTCAAACTTTCTTTGTTTATTGGACGCCGACCAACTGGCTCAGAATTCCTGTTTTTCCGGGAGGTCATTTGATTGGTGGAACGCTCTTCATCAACTTAATCGCTACTCACATCTATCGCTTCCAACTGAAATGGAATAAATTGGGCATTCTTCTTCTGCATCTGGGCGTTTTCTTGCTTCTTTTGGGTGGTTTTCTTACAGAGCTACTTTCCGTTGAAAGCCAAATGCTCATCCGTGAGGGTGAAACCAAAAATTATTCAGAAAGTTTCATGCGAACCGAGTTTGCGATCATCAAGACTTCTCAACCAGATTTTGATGAAGTCGTTGCGATTCCAGATTCTTTTCTGATGGCTCACCAAATCATTCAACACCCACGGTTGCCTTTTCGTCTTAACGTGTTGAATTTTTTCCTTAATTCCACGCTTACGCGACACAAACCGGAAGGCTCACGTTTGATGGTTACACAGGGCGTCGGAAAAGATGTCGTCGTAACCGAAATACCGCGTGTGACGAAGCCCAATGCAGCCGATGCCCCTGCTCTGATGATAGAAATGATTGGCACGGGGGGTTCGCTAGGCAGTTGGCTCTGTTCACAAGAAATATTAGAAAAACAGAGTTTTTCCTACGAGAACAAAACCTACCAGATCCAATTGCGCCCCACGCGTTATTACAAACCTTACAGCATGAAGCTGCTGGATTTTTCACACGACCGGTATGATGGCACAGATATCCCAAAGAATTTTTCGAGCAAAATTCATCTAGTCAATCCAGAGAAAAAGGAGGATCGCGAAGCGCTCATTTATATGAACAACCCTCTGCGTTACGAAGGCGAAACCTATTATCAAGCTGGATTCGAAAAGGACGATAAAACCACCGTCCTCCAGGTGGTTCATAATCCAAGTTGGATTACTCCCTATCTTGCGTGCTCTCTGGTTGCCCTTGGATTGGTGACCCAATTTTCAATGCATCTCTGCAAATTTGGAAAGAAGAAGAAGGCTGAATCCTGAACGTGAAATCAGGTTTTTTGGGACAAAATAAGACCTGCTTTACAAATCACCCTATGAAAAAAAATCTTCCATGGATCATCCTCGTTGGCTGTGTTCTTTTCCTACTACCAGATCTGCGACTACCAAGAAATAATGGACTTTTTCCTCGTAATGAATTCGGAGAATTGCCCGTGCTTGTCGGTGGACGGCTCAAGCCCTTTGACACCGTAGCCCGCAACTCCCTGATGATCATTCACGGCAAACAGACGCTTCGTAAAAAGGACCAGTCCATGAGTTTTATTGAATGGCTTACGAAATTGATACAGGGAAAATTAAAAAAGCCCACTAGCGCGATCGAGTGGCTGATGGATGTGATGATGAGACCTGAATCAACCAAGGATGATGATCTCTTTGTCATCACCCATTCCGATATTCTCGGGATGATGGGTTGGGAGAAGAGTCAGAAAAAATACTTTTCTTGGAGCGAGCTTGAATCTCATTTTGATGAAATTCAAAGACAAGCAAAACTGGCTGAAACCGTTGAATCACAGGTGCGCTCCACGTTTCAACGTGAGATTTTAAAATTGTACCAACGACTAGAACTTTATTATCGCTTAAAAAACAGTCTCTGGCTTGAAGGTGAAACCGATCCAATCGCGGAGATAACGCTTTTTGAAAGCGTGATTGTGCCAGGCGCGCGAACTTTTTTTGAAAAGCAAAAAGGAGCGGTTTTCTCTCAAGAGAACTTAGAACGATGGGAAGAATTTAATCATCGTTATGGGCTACTGGATCAAGTTGCTTACCTTCTGCCGATCCCTCCTGAAAAAGGACAAAAGGCAGGTTCTTGGAGCAGCATCGGTCAAAACTTAGTCGAAGCAATAAAACAAAAGCCTATTCGTTCCATTGTAAAAGAGTATGCAGCCACGGTAAGCGCCTATCGAAAGGGTTCTCCGGATGAATTCAAAGAGCATCTCTCGGTCGTGCGCGAAGAGATCGACTCTCTATTTGCCAATACATTCTTTAGAGCGCGTTATGAATTTCGCTTCAATCACTTTGCCCCTTTCTACAAATGCATGACACTTTATATCCTTGTTTTTGTGTTCATCTCTTTTGGGTGGCTTGGTTTTCCAGATTTTTTTCATCGAAGCGCTTACATGATTCTTGTTTTATCATTTTTAGTCCATACGGGTGGATTGATCTCGCGCATGTATTTGCAAGGACGTCCGCCGGTCACCAATCTTTATTCATCGGCAATCTTTATTGGGTGGGGAGTGGTTTTACTGGGGCTTATTCTTGAAAAGATTTATAAGGATGGCGCGGGTGGGGCGACTGCCTCCGTTCTCGGATTCATCACCTTACTCATTGCGCATCATTTGTCTGGAGATGGGGATACGATGGAAATGTTGCGAGCAGTTTTGGACACTAATTTTTGGTTAGCCACCCATGTCGTTGCGATCACCTTAGGTTATGCTTCCACGTTTTTGGCGGGTTTCCTCGCGCTGATGTACATTTTTCGAGGAATGTTCACTCGTTCGCTTGACAAAGAAAGCGCTCAATCTCTGATGAGAATGGTCTACGGAATCATTTGTTTTGCCACCTTATTTAGTTTTGTGGGAACTATCTTGGGAGGAATCTGGGCTGATCAATCTTGGGGACGGTTCTGGGGTTGGGATCCCAAGGAAAATGGCGCCTTACTGATTGTGTTATGGAACGCCATCATTTTACACTCGCGATGGGGCGGGATGATCAAACAAAAGGGTCTCATGATCATGGCTGTCTTCGGAAATATTGTCACCAGCTTCTCTTGGTTCGGCGTCAACATGCTCGGGGTCGGTCTCCATTCCTATGGATTCATCGATCAAGCCTTTTTCTGGCTATTGACATTTATGGTAAGCCAGCTTGTTTTCATGATGATGGGAGCGCTTCCCAACCGCTACTGGCGCAGCTTTGCCATAAAATTCCAGTAGCAGGTAAAGTTCCGTGCTTAAACTTCTGAATGGATCTTTTGACACAATTTGCTTCTAACTTTTTGCTGTAGAATTTAGGATCATTTCATGATTAGTTTTGATTGTTTATCTCGTACGCGTATGGTTTGTGGTTCCAATAGTGTGGAACGAGTGGGAGAATTGG
>CAYVFJ010000320.1:0-7887 GCA_964450905.1 uncultured Verrucomicrobiota bacterium | reverse complement strand
AAACAAAAAATTGATAGGAAGCGCGTGTCCGATCTTCTCCCCCATAAAGTTTGATTAAGAAAAACATGGGAACCAATGAAACTTCCCAAAAAATAAACCAATGAAAAAAGTTTAAAGCGGTAAATGCCCCATAAAGCCCCGTTTGCTCAAGGAGAATAAGGGCAAGAAAAGGTCTAAGCCCACCTTTGAATGATTCCATTTTTGTCATCCGACCCCATGTCCCAAGAATCGTCAGGGGTGTGATGATCGATACCAATAAGATCATGGCCATGCTCAGTCCATCAATCCCCACAAAATAATCCACGTTCATAGACGGAATCCAAGGTAATTTCGAACTCAACTGGATGCCTGGAGCATAGGGATTATACTTGGAAAAGATGGTGACAGCAAAAATGAGCGATGTCACACTGGCCCCTAGAGCAAGGCTCGTTTGAGAACGTTCCTTAAGTCGCGGGAGAAATAAAAGAAGAATCCCCATACATGGAGCAAAGGTCATCACCGAGACAATGTCGTAGTGAATTTTGAAAGAATGAATCCAATGAAAGATTTCCGTCATATAATTTTTGTTCTAGCTTAAAAGAATGGCTATAATGAAAAGAGCTAAGATGCCTGCGCCCGTGATCTTAAGGTAATGCTGAGAAAAACCTGTCTGAATTTTCCGATTCAAAAGCGCGCTCCATTTGATCCCCCCACATCCTCGATCAAATCCCCGATTGATCACGTAGTCGTCCATCGCTTGATTCAACCACGAAACAACTAAAACCACTCCAGAACTTGCAACCACAAAAAGACCATTCAAGATGTAGCGATCAAAAATGCTGATGCATTGAGCCAAAATAGCCGTTGTTCGAACGAAGATTTTTTCATAAAATTCGTCGATATAATATTTTTGATTCAACCATCGAAAAATAGTTGGAAACTGTCTTTCTAAAGGATCGGCAACACCTTCTTTGAGAGTTAACCCACGATAAATTTTACAACCAACCACCATCGCGAGCAGAACCAGAATAGCGCTACCTATCATGATCGTCCAGTTGACAGGGTGCGCGTGCGATTCAGGGTGAAGAAAATGATGAAATTTGTTTAAACCTTTAAAACCCATGATTTCGTTTGGAAAACCAAAAAAACCTGTAACCACAGACATGATCCCCAAAATAATCAGCGGAATCACCATCGAATTTGAAGATTCATGAGCATGTTCTGCCCCAGAAGAACGTGCCTCTCCGTAGAACACATATTTAACCTGACGCGTCATATAAAAAGCGGTTAAAAAAGCTCCCATTAGTCCAAAGCAAAATGGAATGCTCGTAGCCCATTGAGGTAACCCTTTGCCTGTGGCAAAACCAAAATGATGAGCATTTAAAAGCAATTCATCTTTACTAAAAAAACCTGCAAAAAGTGGCACCCCAGCCAAGGCGGCGGCTCCCACCAGATAACAAACATAAGTGATGGGCATCTTATTTTTTAGTCCACCCATTTTTCGAATATCTTGTTCATGATGACACGCATGAATAATGGAGCCGGATCCTAGGAAAAGAAGCGCTTTAAAGAAGGCATGCGTAAAGAGATGAAACAATCCAGCCACATATCCTCCCACCCCCAAACCCATCATCATGTAACCTAATTGAGAAATCGTTGAATAAGCCAAAATACGTTTGATATCCCATTGAGCCACGGCAATCGTTGCGGCGAACAACGCTGTAAAAGCGCCCACAAAAGCCACGACCTGAAGCGCCGTAGGATCGATTTGAAATAGAGGATACATTCGACCCACTAGAAAAACACCGGCCGCAACCATCGTTGCCGCGTGAATCAAAGCAGAAACTGGCGTAGGCCCTTCCATCGCGTCCGGTAACCATACGTGCAACGGAAATTGTCCCGATTTTCCCATGGCGCCACAAAAAATTAAAAGGGAAATCACGCAGGCAAGACTACAACCCCAAAAAAGATTCCCCCCAGAAAGAGCCATCAGTTTAGTTTCCTCTAATGAACCCGTTCCGCTATCGTAAAATAAAGAGGTGCCTGTCTCCATGTAAAACCAAAGTAACCCTATCAAAAAACCAATATCCCCAATTCGTGTCGTGATGAACGCCTTTTTCATCGCCGCCACAGCGCTCGGTTTATGAAACCAAAAACCAATCAATAAAAATGAAGAAAGCCCCACCAATTCCCACGCCATGAACAATAACAAAAGACTGTTCGCAATTACTAAGGTCAACATGGAACCCGCAAAAAGTGATAGAAAACAAAAGAAACGCCCGAAATTTTCGTCATGATCCATGTAGCCAACTGAAAAAATGAAGATCAAGAGACTCACAAACGAAACCACAAAAAGCATCACCGCCGACAAAGGATCCAAGAGAAATCCTAGTCGAACCTCCGTGCCTCCATAACAAAACCATATAAAATTTCTGAACCACAATCGTTCCTGATCATAGCCAGCATTCCAGACATGGCTCGCCGCGCAAAGAGACAGCAAAAAGGAAATGACCGCTGCCGTAATCACAATGAAAGCCGAGATCCTTCCAAACCGACGTCTGAGCAAAGCCGTAAGGCCCGCCGCTAAAAACGGGATCAACGGAATCAACCAGAGATATTTAACAATCCAAGGCATAGAGTGAGTGAGAAGTTTGTGGCCGCAGTTTCTTTATCCTTTCATTCCTGTAATATCCTCCATATGGACACTACGAAAGTGACGATAAACAGCAATCACCAAAGCCAATCCTACCGCGGCTTCCGCGCCTGCGATGGCAATCGCGAAAAGAGTGAAAATCTGTCCCGTGGCGTCCGTGGGCGTTAAAAAATGCCAAAAGGCAACCAAATTTAAATTCGCAGCATTCAGCATCATTTCAATCCCTATCAAAACAAGAATCGCATGGCGACGAGTTAAAACTCCAATCAAACCAATGCTAAAAAGAATGGCCGCCAAAGTGAGATATTCAGTAAGAGTAGGCATGAAAGAGTGAGAAGTTAAAAATGAGAAGCTATCAGTTCAACGAGGTCTTGCTGAACATCTTAGATTGCTGTGTTTTGTATGAGGAAAGATCCATCGTGGTGAACCATATTGTGATTTGATCTTTCATTCAATAATTTTCTGCTCCGAAATTCTTCATGTTTTAGTCAGACGCAATAAGTAGAAGAATTATTCAGTTTAATCTTCCCAATCTTCCAGTATGAGACCTTCGACACGTTTAAACTCTCCTTGGTTATGGGTAACCAAAACAAGGCCTGCAGCCAAAGCTTGTCCTGCAAGTAAAAGATCATAGGCTCCAATGACCATCCCTTTGGATTCAAGTGCATGACGGATTCTAGCTGTTTCTAATGCGGCTTTGTGTTCAAAAGGCAATTCATGCAACGTTTGTAAAAACAACTCTAATTTCGATTGCTCTTTTTTGGGATCACGACATCGTTCAATACCCGTATAAAGCTCATAAACGGTCACCGTTGACACCCCGCAATCATCCGGATTCAGGTCGTGAAGACGTTGTATTATGCCACGAACCCCTCTCAGCGCTCCCACACAAACATTCGTATCAAGCAAGTAGCGCATCACCATCCTTTTAAAAGTGGAAGAGAGAGTTTTTCTGGCTGCTTAAATTCAGGATCCATAATTCGTATCCTTTGGAAGAAGCTTTTTGGCCATTTTTTTAATTTAACAGGTTCTAGAATAACAGCCTCTCCCTCTCGATGAATAGACACCATGTTTCCAAAAAAACGAAAGTTTTTAGGTAAACGTACGGCTTGAGATCTCCCATTCATAAAAATTTTAGCTGTCACCATGGTATATATCGTATATGACATGATTGAATTTGTCAACTTCTATTAAATGCAGCGATTAGGGAAATCCCGTTTAATCCATATGCGTACGACAGTGATGGAGTTATATCAATGGGCATAATCCTGATGATTCTGGAATCTCCCGGCGGCGGAGCAACCTAGTAAAATAAAAATAGGCCAGGAATTACTGATCATATACAAATCGAAATCTATTAAAGAATGAAGGGCGAAGGCAACGCAGGCACACCAAATCAGAGTCTGAATGACGCGGTTTCGTGGAGATATTTTCCAATGATGATATAACCACAAGATCAATGATCCCGGAAGCCAGATCAAAAAAGTGATCCATCCAAGAAATCCACTGTCTGACCACATTTGCAAATAGTTGTTATGAACTAAACGCGTGTCTTCATCCCGCGGTTTTTTGTAATGTGAATACATTTTTTCAAAGGTTCCTGGACCGGTTCCTAGGAGAGGATGGTCCCATCCGATGTTCCAGGCTGCTTGCCAATATCCTAACCGCGCTTCCCATGTTTTCTTTCCTTTTTCAATAGCTTGTTTGCCATAACCCAATCCGAATCCTAGGATTGAAAGAATGAAAATCATGCCCGTCAAAATGAACGCCTTCTTTCGTTGCTGAACGAGTAGAAAAACAGCAAGCATGATTGAAATAAAAAGAACGATATAAGCGCCCTTGGATTGTGATTGCCATAGACAATCAAGCAGACCGAGAACAAGCAAGATTCCGACGATCCAACTAAGACGTTTTAGGATGAGAGGAAAGCTCGTTTTAGTCTCCACGTGGAAACACCAGGCCACCACGACAAAGACTGCGGACACAACGTAGCCACCCAAAGCGTTGGGATAGAATAGAGTGGCAAAAATACGATCGCTCTCCACTTTTTTCCAGAGGTCAGGCTGTAATTTTGCCAACTCAGGATGTTGATATAAAAATCGTCGTGTTTCTTCCAATCCACCCGTTGCCTGAGTAATCCCAGACCAAACGACGATCATACTTCCGAGGAACCAGCCGAATAAAATCCATTGTAAATCGTTTTGATTCCGAATGGTTCGCGCTCCAAGCAAGTAACCTATGGTTAAGCTGCAGAACAACCAAAAGGTTTCTAAGCTCAATGTTTGATCCACACTTTCTAACGTGGATAAGAGTTGAACCAAAAGGAAAATGACCGGTGTTAAAGATACAAACTTCCGTGTTTCTTTCCAGCCACTCCATCTTAGGCCCATCATCGCCAACGGAAATAGCATGATATAAAAAATCGTATTCGGCCAAAAACTGTAAAACCATTCCCCGCCATTTTTTGGCCAATCGATCAGATGATATAAAACAACGGGCTGTGTAAATTTCAGGGGAGCAAGAAATGAAAGAAAAGCTAAACCAAATACCACTCCCTGACGAAGCCGTTCATTCATTTTTACATCCACGATAAGCCTAAACAAAAGTTAATCCTTTGTGATCCGCTTCGATCACAAGCGTTTTTACGGAAACCCCTGAATCTTCAAAAACTTTCCGCATGGCGCGTGCCACCTTTTGATGATTGGAAGAGGTCATGGCGATCATGGTCGATCCGCTTCCGCTCAGCCATCCTCCAATCGCCCCAGCTTTTTTTGCGGCTTTTAAACATGAGAATAACTGAGGAACCAGCCTAGCCCGATAGGGTTGATGTAAACGATCTTCTAAAAAATCTCCAACGGCTTCATAATCTTCATTCCAAAAAGCGGCTACCAAAAGAGCGGTTCTTCCCACGTTTTGCGCCGCGTCCGAAAAAGGAAGTGAATTTGGAAGGAGGGCGCGCGCGCGTTTTGTTTCAACTTCATAGTCCGGAATCATCGTGATGAACTTCAACCGTTTGGATATCTTTTTCCGGAAGCAAAGCGCTTTTTTTCCTATCTTTCCGGAAACGACAAATCCTCCGTACATGGCTGCAGCCGCGTTATCCGGATGTCCTTCAAGTTCAACTGCCAAATTTAAAATTTCATCTTTCTTGAGAGGATTTCCAAAAAGTCGGTTGAGTCCAGCCAGGATTCCTAAGCGTACCGTCACGCTGCTGCCAAGCCCTCGGGCAATGGGGATTTCCCCATGAATATGCACTTTAAGACCGCGTTCTTTTGATTTGATTTTATGAAAAAAAATGCGCGCAGCAGTTCTTATCATTTTTATGGCGCCGTGGTTCTGTTCTGGCGATGTTCCACTTGAAAGGATGATTCCACAACCTTCGGAAAAGCTTAAATCGACATGGTTATACAATTGAAGAGCGATCCCCAAACTATCAAAGCCAGGCCCTACATTGGCTGTGGTTGCCGGGATGCGGACACTTACTTTGGTCTGTCTGTAGTCCATAATCGATGGTCGATAAGTTTATTTGTCACAAGATTCTAGCCTTCACTTCCGCAACACGTTTTGCGGCGGAGGTCATGATATCGAGATTGCCAGCGGCCTTTGGCAAATAATCGCCTGCTCCTTCGACCTCCAATAATAGGATGACAACTGGCAATTTGCCTCCTGGAGTATCTTTTACATCAAAAATAGGTTTCCGGGTTAAACGATATCCTGGCACATATTTTTGTACTTCAGATATGATTTGTTCAATCGAAGCGATTATTTTGTCTTCCTGTCCCTCTTCATAGGTGACATAAATGGTGTTTCTCATCAGGATTGGAGGATCCGCGGGGTTCAGAATGATAATTGCTTTTCCTTTTTCAGCTCCTCCAACGACTTCGAGTCCTCGAGCGGTTGTAAAAGTAAATTCATCGATATTATGTCGTGTGCCAGGTCCTGCTGAACGACTGGAAACCGTAGAGACCATTTCCGCATATTTAACCTTACAAACTCGGCTGACGGCATAAACCAGAGGGATGGTTGCTTGCCCACCGCAAGTAATTAAATTAACATTATCTTCAGCGATATGTTCTGTAAGATTAACGGGCGGCACCACGTAGGGACCTACCGCTGCGGGGGTTAAATCAATCGCCATTTTGCCAGCTTTCTTTAACATCTCAGCATGACGGCAATGAGATTTTGCGCTTGTTGCGTCAAATACGATTTTAATATCTGGATCTTCAAGAATTCCATCAATCCCTTTGGTCGTGATTTCCAAACCATTCGATTTAGCTTTTGCTAACCCTTCGGATTGAGGATCCATACCGGCCATCATCGATAATTGTAAAGAACCAGGATTCTTCAATATTTTATACATCAGATCAGTCCCAATATTGCCTGATCCAAGAATGGCGACTTTTATTTTTTCCTTGCAAACCATAAATAGAAATTGAGTAGTCTATTGTGCCCGTCGTTCCTCTAAAATTCCGGAAAAAGCAAGGGAATGATCGTTCGGCCATGCCTACGGTATATTTTAAAATCTCCATCAAAAGTCATGATCACAGCTTGATCAAAAATTTCTGACATCCGAACCAAACAAGCGTCTGCGAATGACATGGGCAAATTATGATAACGTTGAATCAGTTGATGGATATTTTTCAATTCATCCATTATCTTGAACTGGATTTGGATAATATTGCTTTCAAGAGATTGAAATAATAAATCAATCGCCTTGGGTGAATCCGACATCAAAAAGCATGTCTCCGACAAAACCGCTTCGCAAGTGTAAAGCGGTGGATGTAACTGTCGGAATTGTTCAACGGCCCATGAATGATATCGATCGGTCTGACACCCAAAAGCGACTAAAGCGCCTGTGTCCACAAGGATGCTTGGTTTCATCGGCCATAACCTTTGAAATGTTTTTTGTTATGGGAACGATCGGTAGGACCCGTTTTAATGATTCCACAAAAATCGATCATGAGATCGTAACAAGACGGACTATTTTCGTTCTTCCCTTGACGGAGCATTTTTTCAAGAGTCTCACGGATGAGTTTTGATCGGCTCACCCCAAACTGCTTGGCTTTTGCCCCGACTTGCAAGATGAGAGAAACTGGAAGTTTTATAGAAAATGTGGTCATGTCAGGAATGTAACATTTTATGCACAGAAAGCAATACTCATCATTTTATCCAAACCTCCACACTCGACAAACCATCACCAAAAGAAGCCTTGTAATGGCCCGGAAGCATTTCAAAAGCAGCGGTGAAAGAACCGG
>CAYVFJ010000319.1:0-4187 GCA_964450905.1 uncultured Verrucomicrobiota bacterium | reverse complement strand
GAATACGTTGGCCCACCCGCCAGTAGAGCAACGTCAAAGTAGAGTTCACCTGTTGCGCCACATCTTGCCGAGCTTCCGCAATCAACTGACGCAGGTCAGACAATAGCAGTTTGGGACGGACGACTGATTTTGGATTTTTAATTTTAGAATTCATGTAAAAAACTTTGCCGCTTCACGTTTTCATACGATCAATCCAGATTCCTGAAAGCTGTAATAACTTTTCTTGGCAACAATGACGTGATCGAGAATGCGCAAGCCGAATCGGCGGGCGGCAAGATGGCTGGAAAATTTGTGATGGCTTTGCCTTGGCGCTCGTGGAGCCTGCCCTCAATCTGTATCGCAAGGATGTTCCGGCTCCAACCGTTCTGAATGGTTTGACGGATATACCATTCCCGATCAGACGGTTTCCGAACGCGGTCAAGCAGCACGCAGTTGTGGAACCAGGGCATTTGTGCAGCAGCTTGCTGCACAAATGCCCGATCCGGCCAGGCTGCGGCAAACGTCCTCATGTATTTGAGATTGCGCGGCGAGAATCCTTTCATGTCTGGGAACGCGTCGCGCAAGTCGGAGGACAGACGATCAATGACCCTGGCACCCCAGCCTGCCGTCTCCTGCCGGGCCAAAATCGTCCGCCCGATGTCCCAGTAGAGCAGCACCATGGCCGAGTTCGCGGCCATGACTGTGCGCAGGCGCTCCTGCTGGATACGTTTCTTGAGGTCGTGCAACGTTTCGGTGTAGTTGCGCGGCAGCCCTGCGCGCGGAGGCGCGATCGGAAACATAGCCTCATCGCGCGCACTACCCATGACCGAACGATCCCCATTTTGCTTGGTCAGCGTGGAAGCACCCTTCTCCCGCACCTTCTCGCGGTGGCGGCTGTGTTCCGACATTTTTTTGATAGTTTTCATTTCTTGCTATCGCCGGCCGGAGAGTCTGCATCCATCTTTGGCTTCTCTGATCGAATCCAATAATCGCAGATCTTTTATTCTCCTGTTCAACCGCTCAAGGCATTTTTCCTTTACCTTTACCGTGAGGCGGCGGTTCTCGACCTTGTCCTCGTGATCCTTTATGTTGAAAGCTTTCGTCTGGTATTCCACGAAAGTAACGTGGAATAAAGGGAAAGGTTTCGGTAATGTAATAATGATAAATTCCTTCCGGATATTCAGGGGTTACACCCAAACGACCGTTACATTCATCGAGATCGCCCAATTGCGATAGATACTCGTAATCTTGAACAAAAGTTCCATCATAAATTCCTTCGGGTCCTGTAGGACGTGGTCCCTTTTTAAGTTGGTAGCTCGGATTCATTTTTTTGATCGGACTGTTTGCATTTTTAGAATCGGTATAACCGTATTGATTGTAAATGGGAAAGCCATCGGCTGCATATCCAACCAAAATCATTTGTTCTTCACGACCGGATTGAGAGATAAGTCCCTCGGGTAAGCCATGATAATGATAAGCTCCATTCGGCTGCACGTGTGCATGACTAGAATCGATCCCCAAATTAATCTTTCCAGATAAAGCTTCATAATTCCAGCCGGAGTTAAAATCGTTCTTCCACCATTCTGCGGTGCCTGGATCAAAAACAACCCCATTCAACGCGACCCCAAACAACATGTGATTTAACGGTGTCACTTTCTCTTCAACTTCTGGATGAATGGTCACGCGAAATTCGTAATTCTGTTCTCGAATTGAATTTGGATTACCTCGATTAGGAAATGAACCATGTGAATGGTTCGGAATCCCGTTTGCACGAATCGACCGATGATTTTCTTCCACAACGATTTCAACTCGATGACGCGCCTTTTCGAAGTCTTCACGGGGCATGCTTTCTCCGAAGCAAACGCCCACTCCCAAAAGAAAAACGGCCAGAACAAACTTTTTTATAGATATCATCATCGAAGAAAATTAATGGTAACCCTTTTTCTTTAAAATTCCACAACAGAAATTAGAGCATGAAAACATGCTCCATCGAAGACTCCTACTCTAATTGGACATTCTACAAAATCATTTTTTCTCTTGAAGCAAAGAAAGAGTCACGGGAAACTCTACTTATGAGAATCTGTCATCTTATCACGCGGATGATCCAAGGTGGGGCTCAAGAGAATACATTGCTTACTTTAGAGGGGCTTTGCCGTGATACTTCGTGGGATATCGAACTTGCCTATGGACCCGAAGTAGGTGAGGAAGGAAGCCTTCTTGATCGGGCAAACGCCCTAAGAATAAGTTTGCGACCTCTTCGATATCTGAAAAGAGATCTTAACCTTTGGGATGATTTAAAAGCTTTTCAAGAACTTCAAAAGTATTTTTGCAAAGAAAATTTTGATCTCGTGCATACTCATAGTTCCAAAGCTGGTGTCCTCGGACGTATCGCCGCCCGGCGAGCTGGTGTTCCACGAATTGTCCATACCATCCATGGATTAGCTTTTGATGAATTTCGTCCTGGCTGGAGAAATTGGATTTATCGAACCGCAGAACGAATGGCCGCTTCAAAGGATGATCCCATCGTGGTTGTCTGTCAAAATATGGCTGATCGCGCCTGTGCCGAAAGAATAGGCCATCCATCGATGTTCCGAACCATCTATAGTGGATTCGATCTCACTCCTTATCTGAATATTAAACCTCGCCGTTCAGATGGCCGTTTTGTCGTTGGAATGATTGCGAGAATGGTGGAACACAAGGGCTACGAAGATTTCATGAATCTTGCGCCTCAACTTTTAGAACGATGGCATGATTTGGATTTTTTAATGGTGGGCGATGGCCCCTTGCGTCAGGAACTAGATCTTTGGCTAAAATCTTATCCTCATTGGGAAGGAAGATTTCATTTTGCAGGTCGCGTTCCATCCCACAAAATCCCTGAGCAATTAGAGCAAATGGATATGTTGCTGCATCTTTCCTGGCGCGAAGGTCTTGCCCGGGTCATCCCCCAGGCGCTTGCAGCCAAAAAGCCGGTTTGCACCTACAATGTGGGCGGCGCTTCAGAAGTCATTCAAAATGGAAAAACAGGTTGGATAGTGCCCACGCGCGATTTAAAAAAAGTCGTCGATGCGGTCGAAGAGATTAAATTAAACAGTGGATTAACGCAAAAAATGGCTGCGAGCGGGCGCGAACAAGTCGTCAAACTTTTTTCAGTAGAAACCATGCAACGTGAGATTCTTCGATTGTATCAAGAAATGGGCATGTCATAGTCGCTTGTGATGATGTGCTTTTTCATTTTTCTTTCATTTTTCGTATCGCTCCTTCTCTGTATGCTAATTGCAAAAGCAGCGCCATGGATAAGACTTATGGACGTTCCAAATCAATCCAGAAAAGTTCATCCTCGTGCCATCCCACGAATTGGCGGGATCGCAATCTGGTTATCCATTGTCTTTACCGTGATCATCACCCAAATTCCGTTTTCATGGAAATGGTGGACAGGGATTTCTATCTTATTTTTAGTGGGTCTTTTGGATGATTTATTTGACTTTTCTGTTTGGTTAAAGATTGGATTACAATTTTTTGCAGCTCTTTTCATGTGGTATTTTGTCTTGAAAACTTTGTTTCCACTGGGTCTTGCTTCAAACTGGTTTTGTTTTTTGTGGAGCGTGCTATGGATTATTTTTGTGACTAATATTATAAACTACATGGATAATAGCCACGGCTTATGTGCCGGCACAGTTTTAATCATGTTCGCTGGATTGGGCTATCTCAACAAAGGGGTATTCGAAAATCAGCCGTCACTTTCCTTTTATTTATTCGTGATTGGAGGCGCTCTTTTAGGATTTTTATTTGTCAATTTCCCGCGTGGCCATGTTTTTCTAGGAGATGCTGGAAGCCATTTATTAGGAGCGCTTATTGCTCTTTCGACGTTGCCACTGTTTTTTGCTAGTTTTTCGTCTCATTCAATCTTGGTTCCCATCACACCCATGCTCATTCTTGCAGTGCCCATTTTGGATTTCATCCAGGTCAGCGTTCGAAGACTTTTAAAAGATCAATCTCTTTGGAAAGGCGATACCCACCATTTTTCTCATCTTCTCGTGCGACACGGTTTTTCACCCGTGTCATCCGTGTTGATCCTTTGGCTTTGCACGGCTGTATGCGTATGGATCGCGATCGTTATTTAAAAGTTATCGAGCCAAGCCGAAGAATCGACATCATTCATAGACGATCTTCTTCACGCTCAATCTTAGAATTACCTCGTTCAAAATGAA
>CAYVFJ010000318.1:0-8929 GCA_964450905.1 uncultured Verrucomicrobiota bacterium | reverse complement strand
TAGGTTGGAAGAAGTGTTTTATGAATCTGATGGGTGATTTGTCCGTTCTGGATGACTGCAGCCGAATTACGGAGAGGCCGACCTATTTCTGAGTTACGATCTACGTAACCCACAATCATGGGAGGCCCGTGAACTTGCGACGCAATTTTATCGAGAGCTGTCAGGTTATCTGTAATAAATTGAGGTTTAAGAAGGAGGTCTCGCGGTGGATAACCACAAACGGCTAGTTCTGGGAAAAGAACAAGATCCGCTTTTTTTTCTGCAGCTCGGTGATAGAAATCAAGAATCCGGGCTGTATTATAGGAAAAATTGCCAATGATCGTATTCATTTGTGCAAGAGCAAGTTTCATCTAAAAAGAGCAGTTAGAAATGATCACCGCTAAAGGGTGACAATCGGGAGATTTTTAGACTCTACGATTTCAAAAACCATTTTTGAGCAAGAGGATCGGTTTTAAAGAAGTTTAAGAGAATGTGTGCCACTTTTTTCATGCCTAATTCTGAAGGATGCATTCCATCATCGGACCGTAAATCTTCAGCTTTCCATACGAGTCCATCACTTTTTCTCGGAGTTAACCCGTCTGCCCAAAGATAAGGTCCCCATAAAACAACCGGCGCTTTTACTTCACCTTTTTCAGTGTCATAATTAAGATCTGCTTTACCTTCCATCTGATCTTTAATCGCCCAGCGCACCGCAAAAGCGCTTTCATACGCGTAAGGCTCTTTATTTCCTTTTCCAGCGTACCCTCCATAAATCCGGTTAGATAAATAAGCGATTTTAAGGTTTGGATATCTTTTTTTCGCAATTTGAAGAGTCGTCTCAATGCTGTTTTGCAAAGTTTTAGCATGAGCAGGAAATTCACCGATTTTCGCCACGCCCATTTCCGCGTGTTTAATCCAAACCACTTGAATTTGTTGGGGGGTTACTTTCGCTCGTTGCAATTTTTGTTCCACATTGTTCCATGTATCGGTATCTGGTTTGCACCAACTTCTTCCATCACGAGCGCTTTGAGCGCCGTCGACAATGACTAAGTACGGCGATTTTTCGGAATCTTTGTCCGCAATGGATTTAAATGTTTTAAATTCCTGTGTGGTATTGGACATTCCAATCGAAAGCAGGACGATTTTGCCGTCTGTTGAAGGTTTACCTTCCGAATCTAAGGGTTCAATTTTTTCGGACGCTTTTTGTGCAGCCGCAAGTTGGTCTGCGGGCGGAGTATTTAATCCTTGGCCATACAAGCCGCCGTCCTCACCTTTGTAAGTTTCTAAACCTAACTCTGGAAGAGGTTTGAAGCCGACGGAGATATTCGAAGGAATCGCGAACTTTTCTGTAGGCGGTTTGCTTAGGTCTTTATCATAAAGCCCCTTTTCGTCGATCACTTTTTTTTCATTGGCAACCCTTTTTTGTCAGCCTTTTGATCCTCCTGTTTGAATCTTAAAATCAAGAACCCACCGATGAAGAGAGTTACCACGATAATCACCAAAACTGCCATATTTCTAAAGAGAGATTCTTTCATAGCAACAACGTGTGCTGCAGAACGTATCATTTGTATAGAGATCAATCAATCATTTTTAGTTTCCGGGCGTGCTTTTTAATAATTCTGAGAAGTTGATGACTTTATCAAAATAAGCGCTTTCTTGAATCTCTGGGTGCAGCAAACCTTCATAAATCAGAACAGGCCGGATCGTGTAATTTTTTGGAGTTTTTAGCGTTCCTATCTTTTTCTGTATCTGATCGATCAATTTTTTTTCGATCACACCCCTTGAAAACTAAAATCTCTGGCAATAAATCCGGACTTTTCAAGATCCTCTAAGTAGAAACTCAAGATGCCTCCTTTTTCTAGATCAATTTTTTTAGAAAGAGAATCCCTATCAAGAGCTCCTTGTGTTAAGGCAGTTACCATTTCTTTATAAGTAGAGGCTCGTCTGGTAAAAAGATCTGAGAAAATTTGATTAAACTCATTAACGAGGATGCCGCCCTCCTTAAAACACCATTGCCTTAGATTTTCTTCTGCAGAAAGAGAGGGTCTCAGTTCTTCCAGATAACGCGGAACTCCTCCTGTGACACCTAATATTTTAAATTTTTCATGAGAAGAAACGCGATCTTTATAGTCTCCCCAAAATTCATTACACTCGGGGAGGGAAAGTTCACCCAGTTCTAAATCCAAGGAGAGACGCCCGAGAAACCCGGTGCTACTGAGGATATTTCTTGCATGAAAGCAAGAAGATGCGTACTGTTTCTGCCTTATGCCAAAAGTTGATTACGCATTCGGAATTGGAGGTGAAGCAGGTCAAGGAACCGCCACACCTGGAAATATTTTAGGTCGGATATTTGCGCGTCGAGGTCTTCACCTCAATGTTTATAATGCCTACCAATCAATCATTCGTGGAGGACATACATTTCTGACCATTCGCGTTGGAAATAATCCTGTTCGTAGCATGGGCGACAAGCTCGATGCTTTGCTTTGTTGGAATCAGGATACCATGGATCGCCATCTAAACTTGATGGGCGCGGGAACCTATGTTTTCTTCGACGCAGAAAAGATTAAGCCCGGCGCGGTTGCCGCGGGAGTTCATCTTTGCCCTTTGCCCATCAAAACTCTCAAGGGGGTTAGTGCCAATAAGAACATTGCCAACACCATTACGTTGGGCGCTCTCCTTCAATTGCTCGGAGTAGAGTTAAAGTACCTCGAAGAAAGTATTCGGGTGCAGTTTGGCAAAAAGGATGAAGCCGTTGTGAATGAAAACGTCACGGCAGCCAAGGCTGGCTATGATTATGCTGCGGCCAATTTCAAAGCATTTCCTGTGCCTCTGCCGCTCCTGCCAAAACCTCTTGCATTCGCCGAAGGCAATCATATGCTCGCGCTGGGAGGCGTTGCCGCAGGAGTAAAGTTCTACTGTGCTTATCCGATGAGTCCTTCGACAGGCGTTCTGATGTCTTTTGCCAAGCTCGCGCGAAAACTCGGCATCATGGTTCGTCAAGTGGAAGATGAAATCAGCGTGATTAATATGACTGTGGGCGCTTCTCATGCCGGCTGCCGCGCCATGTGCGCGACTTCTGGAGGCGGATTCGCTCTTATGACAGAAGCTCTCGGCATGTCTGCCATGATGGAAGCGCCTGTGGTTTGTATCAATGTTCAACGCGCGGGGCCCGCCACAGGTGTTCCCACCAAAACGGAACAAGGCGATCTTTGGCAAGCTCTTGGCGCCGGACAGGGTGATTATCCTCGAATTATTGTTGCGCCGACTACCATTCACGATTGCTTTGCAACCGTGCCTGAACTTTTCAACTTGACCGATCGGTTCCAATGTCCGGGTATTGTGCTGACCGATCTTCTTCTTTCGGAGGGTAGAACCACCATTTCTCCCGATGATTTTAAATGGGACGTAAAGATTGATCGTGGAGAAATGATTTTCCCAAGTGAAAATGGTCAGGCCAATCCTTACGGCGGCGCTAGTGATAAGACATATCTTCGATATAAAATCACGGAGAGCGGAGTTTCCCCGAGAGCAGTCCCGGGTGTCGCGGGGCATATTCACGTTGTGTCTACGGATGAGCACGATGAAGATGGGATTCTTATCAGCGATGAATTCACGAATCCGAATAAACGTAAAGCCATGCACGAAAAACGCATGCGCAAAATGGAGGGTGTTCTCGCTCAGATTCCAGCTCCCAAACTAGTCGGGCCAGCCAGCGCGCAAGTCACTCTGCTTGGTTGGGGTTCAACTGATGGTGTGATTCTTGAGGCTGTTGAAAAACTTGCCGCAGAAGAGGGGATCGTTGCCAGCCAACTTCAAATCAAATGGTTGGTTCCTTTCCATGGCAAAGAGATCATGGCTATTCTTTCCAAATGCAAAAAAGTGATCATTGTTGAAAATAACTATAGCGGTCAATTTGCTCGTTATCTTCGTTCTGAAACAGGCTTTGACGCTCATGGTCACATTCGAAAATACGATGGAGAACCGTTCATGCCTCATCACATCGTCAATGCCGTAAAAGATCAACTCTCAGGAAAAACAAACCATTCAGTCCCAGTCCATGAAATCATGGTCTGACGATAGAAATTTTATTTATGACTACTACCATCGAAGCGCCCACTCAAGAAGCTCCTATCAAAACGGAGGCAAAATCTGGTGTAACCGTTAAGAACTTTGAAAGTAATCATCCCGATTGGTGTCCCGGATGCGGCGACTTTACAGTTCTCTCCGCTCTTAAAACAGCTCTCTCAGAACTCGGTCTCGAACCGCATAAGATGGCTGTCGTTAGCGGAATTGGTTGCTCTTCCAATTTGCCCGGCTTCATTAACACCTACGGCATGCATACACTCCACGGACGCAGTCTCGCCGTTGCCACAGGATTGAAACTCGGAAATCACGAATTGACAGTTATTGTCACGGGAGGAGATGGCGATGGCTACGGGATCGGCGGAAATCATTTTGTCCATACCATGCGTAGGAATATGGATCTCACCTACATCGTGATGGATAATCAAATCTATGGACTGACGACGGGACAATGCTCTCCCACAAGCACGAAGGGAATGAAAACCAAAAGCACTCCTCACGGAAGTATCGAGAACCCTATCAATCCCATTCCGATGGCGATTATTGGGGGTGCTACTTATGTGGCTCGAGGATTCAGCGCGAAACAAAAACATCTAGTTGAGTTGATTAAGGGCGGCATTTTGCATAAAGGCTTCGCCCTGATCGATGTTTTCAGCCCTTGTGTCACTTACAATAAAGACAACACTTATCCCTGGTTCAATCAGCGCGTCAAGACCCTCGAAGAGCTTGGCCATGATCCCACGGACTTTCACAAAGCAATCGATCGTGGACTTCAATGGGGCGACGAAATTCCGATCGGACTGTTCTGGAAACGCACCGATTTGCCAGCGCTTCATGAACTAGAACCTATCCTAGACGAGGGCGGCCCTCTTGCCTATCGTTCTTTGGGTGTTTCACCAAAAACAGGAAAAGCTTTGGTGGATGAGTTATTGTAGATGATCGTGATCCATTTCCATGTGGAATAAAAATATTTTTTGGTTAGGCGCTCTTGTATGGGGAACGGTTGTTCCGCTCTTAGGCCAACATCCTGACGAAAATCAAAAAAGTAAAGGTAAAGACGGTCCAAATAATCCATCTAACGTCCAAGTAAAAACTTCAACAGGTCTCATTCCCCTTACCGAATTAGGCGCCGAAAAGTATAAAGGCGAAGATGGAGGTTTATACGGGGGAGGAATCAATGAACCGCCATCAGACCATTTAGCTGCGGCTCTCAAGGAATCAGAAAAAGTTTGCCTGCTTGATTCAGAGGGGAACCCATCCGAAAATGGTAAGATTGTGGTTCTTTGCCTGGGAGTGTCCAATAGCGGACAAGCTTTCAAATCATTTTCTAATCTTGCGGAACATGATTCTGATCGATCTCCTTCCGTTGTGCTGGTGAATGGATCTCAACCGAAACCTGCCAGTCAATGGGTAAATGATTCATCCGAAGCCAAGGCTATTTGGGAGGGAGTGGATCAAAGTCTTAAACGAAAAAAAGTAACTCCCCAACAAGTGCAAGTCGTTTGGGTTAAACATGTGGAATTAGGTCCCTCAAAAATCGGTGAATTTCCGATCCATGCCAAAGCATTGCAAGATCATATCACAAAAATTTTAGTCATCGCGAAAAAGCGTTATCCAAATTTGTGCCTAGCTTATTTATCCAGCCGCACCTACGGCGGATATGCTCGTGGAGCTTCCAATCCGGAACCTTATGCTTATGAAAGCGGTTTTGCTAATCGTTGGGTGATCCTCGACCAAATTAAAGGTAACCCTGAGCTTAATTATCTTCCAGAAAAAGGTGACGTCAAAGCGCCTCTTGTATTATGGGGCCCTTATTTCTGGGCTGACGGCATCATCCCTCGAAAAAGCGATGGTCTTATCTGGGAACAAAAAGATGTTGTAGAAAAAGATGGAGTGCATGAGGCCCCATCAGGACAGGAAAAAACTGGGGAAATGCTTCTCACATTTTTTAAAACAGATCCCACGACAAAAACATGGTTTTTAAAAAATGGCCACTCGGTTGCCGCGGTTATTTCGAAGGAAATTACTTTCAAAAACATTGACTTTCAGGATAGCCAGAAACCTGAAGAAACAACTGAAAAACCACAGGACATGGGCAATCAAAAAGAAGATAAAAAGGATGTCCCTTTTACTTCACGAACTTCCACCGGTCTTATTCCGCTCACAGAAATCGAACACGATGCTCCGCGTTATAAGGGTGAGGACGCTGGACTTTATGGTTGGGCGTGGAACGAACCGCCCGAAGATCATCTTGCAGCAGCTTTACAACAAACAGAAAAAATTCGTCCTTTAGATTCGCAAGGCGAAATTTCTCCGAATGGAACCATCGTGTTTCTCGCAATTGGAATGTCCAACACAACCCAGGAATTTTCTTATTTCAAAACCGTGGCAGATCAGGACCCGCAAAAATCTTCAGAAGTGATCGTGATAGACGGAGCTCAAGGTGGAAAAGATGTGAACGCGTGGGCAGATCCGGAGGCAAAAGTGTGGACCAAAGTTGAGGAAAGATTGAACGAAGCCAAGGTGACTCCAGCTCAAGTTCAGGTGGCATGGTTCAAACATGGACTGATGGATCCTTCTCGGTACGGCGAATTTCCAGCGCCGATTAAACAATTGCAAACAAGCTGGATGAAAAGCTTAAAGATCGCGAAAAAGAGATATCCCAACTTACAAATTGCCTATTTATCGAGCAGAACTTACGCAGGATACGCAACAGGAAATCTTAATCCCGAACCTTACGCGTACGAAAGCGCTTTTGTTGTTCAGCGGATGATTCGCGATCAAATCAATGAAAATCCAGATCTCAACTACGATCCCATCAAAGGAGGGATCACCTCCCCTCTTCTTCTCTGGGGCCCTTACCTTTGGGCAGATGGCATCATTCCACGAAAAAAAGATGGTCTTATCTGGGAAGAAAAAGATTTTGGCAATGATGGCGTTCATCCATCACAGTCCGGTCGAAAGAAAGTAACGGATTTACTCTTAAAATTCCTTAAAACAGATCCTACTGCCAAAAAATGGTTTTTAAAGAAGTGAAATTCCTCCACTTACCATCTTAAAGCCGTCCTTCATCGGCATCGATAAAGTCGACAAACGTTTGGATCTCATCACGATGTTGAAGGCTCGCTTCAGCCTTCCGCTGTTTTAAACGATCTGAAAGGTTGTCGTTCCGTCCACAATTTAGTATTTTTTGGTTTAGGGCTTCGATTTCGTTGGATGTTTTTTGAACATGACTTTTTATCCACATCTCAATTTCGTCATCGCTTTTACCTGATCGAACAAACTCTAAAAATGGGTCTTTATGGACACCGGACGCTTCCAACCAATAGCTATCAAACCCTTGGCAAAAATTAGCTGTATAATCCGCAGGCAACTGATTCTTTTGATGAAGCCGAATCTTATCAATGAACCGTGGCAAATGAACCCAGCCGTTCATTTTTTCGCGTGGGCTACGCAAGCCTTGAAATACAGCTTTCACTGTTTTTCATCGTAAAGATTCAAAAAAATCTTTCAACCAAGATTTTCCACGACTTGTTTTTATTTTTCTAGGTGATATGCTGATGGTAAGATAGGAAACAGTGAACGTGATCCAACCTAATTGCAGAGTTCAATTCACGGCGGCCGATATGGATTTTGTTGTCTCTGTTCTGACGACAGAAACCGGTCCTCGCGAGAGTCTGATAAAGCTTTTTTCTGATTCAGAGTCCATGGATGCGGTTTTGGATGATGATCTTCTTTTCCGTGCTCTTCTGGAGAAAACAGGTTTTATTCAAGTGTCTAAGCATTTCTATTTCTACGTGATTGTTCGCAGAGTGTTGCGCTCCTCAGGAATTGAAGACCGCGTCGTAGCCGATTATGTCGCAGAAATGTTAGCGGAGTTTTCCAACACGCAACGTGCTCGCTGTCAAATCACCGGGAAAGATCGTCCGATGGATTATCTCTTTGAAATGTTGGCGGCGCTTCATACCGTGGATGATTCTGCGCAATTTCTAATTCGAGCGCATATTGGAAATCATTCTTTGTTTGTCTCCGGGATATTTCCAGAGCGTATTCGTTATCGCGCTCAATTCCGAGGCGCCCCTGAAATAAAATATTACGAAAACATTGGGAGCGCCAATTTCCGGGTAGCCAGCGATCATCGGTTGGCCATTCAATATCATCTTTCACCCGTCTTCGACATTTTATCTGAACGATTTCATGCGGTGCGTCTTGCTTTAAACGAGATGTCAGATCGTTTGATCTCTTTAGGTGACCGCGATTATTCTCTCGAAACATTGCTGAATCAAACTCATCATACGGATTAGAAGTGGCACGTATACTCAACGCAGATATAAATTGATCATTAATTTGAGGGCGAACTGTTACAAAATTTTCTTTCTTTCTTTTGCAACCATCGGGTGTTTTGAAAAGAACATTTCAGGACGCCTAGGCCATAAACAAGACTTCGCTGTAGATTAATGGAAGAAGCTTCTGGGAAGTATCTTGTGGGACAAGAAATCTCTCCGATCCGGAATCCAGCCCGAATGGCTCCACACAAGATTTGGTTATCAAAGATAAAATCATTTGAATAATATTCGAAGGGCAGATTTTCCAAAACCTTTCTGGAGTAAGCGCGATAACCGGTATGATATTCCGAAAGTTTCTGTTCCATTAAAAAGTTTTGAATGAAAGTAAGCAAACGATTGGAAAGATACTTATAGAGAGGCATGCCACCTTCCAAGGCGTTTTGAGCAAGAATACGAGAGCCCAAAATAATGTCATAATGTCCGCTGGCTACCATCGAGGCCATCGCTCCCACTAATTTAGGTGAATATTGATAGTCCGGATGAAGCATCACCACAATGTCCGCCTGAAGTTTGAGCGCTTC
>CAYVFJ010000317.1:0-2913 GCA_964450905.1 uncultured Verrucomicrobiota bacterium | reverse complement strand
CTTGCCAAACAGGTTCGGATGGTCAACTGGGAAGCACCATGATCTACGGCATGCAAATTGCTGTGGATGAATGGAACGCGCGTGGTGGAGTTCTGGGTAAAAAAATTGAGCCGATTGTTCGTGATGATGAAGCTAAACCCAACAAAGCGGTTGCTGTTGCGCAGGAATTAGTTTCCCACGGAGTGATTGCTGCGGTTGGGCATTTCAACAGTGGTTGCACCATTCCTGCTTCTGAGATTTATCATCAGAATAAGGTCTTTAATATCACCCCTTCCTCAACCAATCCGAAAGTAACTCAAAGAGGATTTAAGACGATGTTTCGGATTTGTGGTCGGGATGATCAACAAGGAAGTGTGGCTGCGGCGTATGCTTATGATAAGTTAGGCGCCAAAAATCTGGCTATCCTCCACAATAAAACTCCTTGGGGTCAAGGGATCGCCGAAGAAGTGAAAGCCACCATCGAAAGTAAAGGAGGAAAAGTGGTTCTTTATTCAGGAATTGCCGTGGAAGATATTGATTTTCGTGCTAATATTTCGGCCATTAAAGATTCTGGCGCCGAAGCTGTTTTTATTGGATTTATGTACGGACAAGGCGGCCCTTTCACCGTTCAATTGCGTCAGGCCGGTTTGAGTATTCCCATCCTCGGAGGAGACGGAATTTATGGCAAAGAATTTATCAATACCATTGGTAATTATAGCGATGGGGTTTACATGACTTTTGGGCCGGACTATAAACAAACACCGAGCGCTCAACCTTTCTTAACCAAGTACCGCGCCAAATATGGCGAAGAAGGGGCTTATTCGATTTATGGATATGACGCAGTGAATGTGCTGATGGAAACCATCCAGGAGGCAGGAACGACTGAGGCAGATAAAATCGCGGAAGTGATGAGACAAAAAACGTTCCATACTTCGCTGGGACCTGTTGCTTTTGATGAGAAAGGTGATTTAAAGACAGCTAGCTATGTGATTTGGGGAGTCAAAGACGGCGCTTTTTATGTGGTGCCGTAGAAAATTAAGAATTGAGAATTAAGGAATTAAGAAGTCAGGAACCAGAATGAGAATATTTTCAAATAATGATTGTAGCTATTCCCTTTTTTAATCGTTCGATGGAAACTTTGTTTAATGGAGATACGCTGATTAATGGGATTGTGCGAGGCGCTGTCTACGCATTGGTTGCTTTGGGATATACGATGGTCTATGGAATTTTGGGAATGATTAACTTTGCGCACGGCGAAGTTTTTATGATTGGAATGTTTGCGGGGGTTTATGCGATTGGGGCTTTGAGTGTGCTGGGTGGAAATCATCTTTGGTTGAATCTTGGGTTGGCTGTTTTAATCTCCGCGGTTCTAGCCGCTTCTTATGGTTATTTTAATGAGCGCGTGGCTTATCGAAAATTACGTCGTGGAAATATCCTGGCTCCGTTGACGAGCGCAATCGGTCTTTCCATTGTTCTTCAGAATTTCATTTGGCTCTCGGTCAGTAAGGATAAAATTGATTTCCCATTTTTTTATAGCAGATATTTGGTGGAGACAAAAATTTCTTTGGGTGGATGTTCCATCACTTTTCTCCAATGTGGAATCCTTCTTGTCACGGTAATTCTCATGGTGGGTTTATTCTGGTTGATTCATCGAACAAAAATTGGGATTGCCATGCGCGCGACCGCGCAAGATCAACTGATGGCAGGATTGGTGGGAGTTCCCGTCAATTCAATCATCGCGTGGACCTTTGTGTTGGGATCCGCTTTGGCAGCGATCGCGGGGATGATGATTGCCATGTATAACGGCATTCTTAAATTCGATGCAGGTTATCTCATTGGATTGAAAGCATTTACGGCGGCTGTTCTCGGAGGAATTGGCAATATTCCTGGCGCTGTCCTGGGTGGATTGATTCTCGGATTGGTTGAGGATATGACAAGTTATAGTAAATATCTCGGAAGCGATTGGAAGAATGTGACCACCTTTGTCATTCTTATGCTCGGGTTGATTGTTCGTCCACGAGGATTATTAGGCGAACGTGTTGCGGATAAGGTTTAATGTTTTTATGTATCAGCGGTTTCGAAATGTGATCTTAGGTTTTTTATGGGTTTTTATCCTAACCTTTCCGTTTTTATGGTTGCAGCTTAAATATGATTATCGTGCGGGAACGGTCCAGACCCGTTGGGCAATCGATCATGGAATGAAGTTTTTTCAGGGACTTATTCCGGTGGCTATCGTTGTGGTTTTCATCTGGGGGATGCGCTGGATTTATCAGAAATGGGGACAGCAAATTCAAATGCCATCCTTTTTTCAAACCGGCTGGAAAACTTATTCAGCAAGCCGTTATTTTCAGTGGTCATTGTTTCTTCTTTTTTTAGTCACAGGTTTTATGCTGAATGACAATCATTTAAATCTGGCGATTCAAACGGGGATCTACATGTTGATGGCGCTTGGTTTGAATATTACCATTGGCATGACTGGATTGTTAGTGCTTGGTTATGCGGCTTTTTTTGGGTTAGGCGCTTATACCTTTGCTCTCCTTCAAAAATTTGTTTCTACAGCGTCGTGGTGGAATGGAGCGCCCGAGGTTGTCACCTGGTGGATGGCGATTCCCATTGCTGTTTGTGTAGGTGGACTTGTGGGTTGGCTGGTTGGATTACCTTGTTTGAGACTCCGCGGAGATTATTTGGCAATTGTCACCCTTGGATTCGCAGAAAGTTTTCGAGATGTCATTCGAAATCTCTCGTCAATTACAGAGGGAGACAAAGGAATCATTATTCATGTGTCCGCAAAGATTCAAGCGATTCATTTTGGCGTCTTCAAAATAAGCGCGATCCAAATGACTTATTTCATGGTCACACTTTTTGTTTTTGCGGCTGTTCTTGTGATTTATCGAATTTATCATTCGCCCATTGGACGAGCGTGGATTGCGATTC
>CAYVFJ010000316.1:0-6692 GCA_964450905.1 uncultured Verrucomicrobiota bacterium | reverse complement strand
GTTATCGTCCGCCCTGGGTATTCCATTGAGCATGGCGTCATTCCCGCCACCGAACTTCGTTCGACCCTGGAAACAAAAAAGGTCAAAGGCCTTTTTCTCGCCGGGCAGATCAATGGCACCACCGGTTATGAAGAAGCTGCCGCACAAGGATTTGTTGCAGGGGTTAATGCGGCTTTAAGGGTTCAAGAAAAACCACCCTTTATTTTCTCTCGATCACAATCTTATATCGGAGTTTTAGTTGATGACTTAGTGACCAAAGGAACTCAAGAACCTTATCGAATGTTTACTTCGAGAGCTGAATATCGACTTCTTCTGCGACAAGATAATGCGGATGAAAGATTAACAAAACAAGGACATGAATGGGGACTGATTTCCAAAGAAAGATTTGCAGCATTCGAAACTAAACTTAAAAAAATTGCTGAACTTAAGGAAGCGCTACGAACTAAACGTCTGGAAGGAATTACTTTAGAACAATGGTTGCGTCGTCCAGAAATGGATCTTGAGACGCTTTTATCACGTGTATCTCACTTGCTGGGAGATATTCCAGAGGATCTTCGAGCTTCAGTAGAGATGGATATCAAATATGAAGGTTATGTCGCGCGCGATTTAGCTCAAATTGAGCGATTTAAAAAGACAGAAGAACAGCGTGTTCCAGAAAAAATGGATTATCATGAAATTAAAGCTTTGCGATATGAAACCAGAGAAAAACTTCAAAAAATTCAGCCTCAAACCGTCGGCCAGGCAAGTCGAGTATCGGGTGTCACACCCGCAGATATCGGAGTTTTACTTGTTTGGATAAAAAAATTAAAAAAAGGTTGACAAAATTTATAGAACCGCTGATCGCGACCTGGGTTGAGATTTTCCTTCGTATGCTGGCCTATCTCCATTGAGTGGAGATCGCGATCACCACGGTTGTGGGACAAGTTGGCGATCGTTCCTATAAGAAGGGATCGTGTAAATTCCGTGGGTACAGGATCTCTGAAATTGCATTTAGTATTGATGCCCATTAATATTTGATGCATGAATCTTTAACCGTGAGTTTATTGGAAATCCAGAATTTAAAGGTCGATTATGCACGTCCCGATGGGCTTCCACTGACGGTGCTCCATATTTCTGAGCTCAAAATCGAAGCCCACGAACCACTTGCGCTAAAAGGGCGAAGTGGTTCAGGTAAAACAAGTCTTTTAAATGTCATCTCAGGAATTTTAACGCCTTACACAGGTTCGGTCGTTCTCCTCGGACAAGAATTGAAAAGCCTTGAGGAAGCTCAGAGAGACACCTTTCGAGGTCAAAATATGGGTTTCATTTTCCAAGCTTTTAATCTAATGCCTGGATTTTCGGCGCTACAAAATGTTGTTTTAGGCTCTGTTTTTGCCGGAGATCCAAATGAAAAGCCATCCACTACATTAGAACGCGCACACGAACTTTTAAAAAGAGTCGGACTTTCTGACCGCGCCTATCATCATCCTCAAAGATTGTCATCTGGGGAACAACAGCGAGTGGCCATTGCCAGGGCGTTGATCAATAAGCCTAAATTAATTTTAGCGGATGAACCCACAGGAAGTCTGGATGAAAAAAATAGCAACGAAGTAATCGATCTTATCTTAGAGTTATCCTCCATTTCGGGAGCCTCCTTGCTTCTGGCAACGCACGATCCTCTTGTGATGGCTCGTTTTTCCAGAGTCGTTGATTTGAAAGAATTGAATCGCGTGTGATGACACTTGCAAATATTATTCTAAATAACGCCTGGCAAAGACGGCTTTCGACTGTTTTAACCAGTCTCAGCATCGCTTTTGGAGTGGCTTTGATTCTTGCAATTTTGATGATCAAACTGGGGTCACACGAACGTTTGAGTTTAGGATATTCTGGATTCGATCTCGTTGTTGGCGCGAAGGGAAGCCCTCTTCAATTGGCTTTGAATGTCGTTTATAACCTCGATACCTCACCAGGCAACATTCCTTTTTCTCTTTACGAAAAACTTGAAAAAGATCCGCGCGTCAAACTCGTGACGCCTTATTCGGTGGGCGATAATTATAAAGGCTTTCGGATTGTGGGGACGACGGACACATACCTCAAGAGTTTTGAGCCCATTCCTAACCAACCGTTTCAATTAGCAAGTGGGCGCATTTTCAAATTTCAGGAATCCGATTTGCGCGAAGCCATGAAAGAAGCCATGCAACGGGGAAAAGATCATGCGCCAGAAAGTGGAAAGCAAGAACATCATCATGCAGGAGTTTATGAGGCTGTGATTGGATCCGTTGCGGCAGAAAAGGTGGGCATCAAAGTTGGAGACACTTTTGTGGCCACCCACGGGGTTCAAGAAAATGAAGAAGGCGAGCAACACGCAGAATCTCCATGGACCGTTGTGGGTGTGCTCAAGCCAACGGGAACACCTACGGATCGGGCCATTTATATTAACTTAGATAGTTTTTATCATATCCAAGGGCACGTCATTAAAGAAAAAGATCATGATCCAGAATGGGGACAGATTTCTGCTTTAGCGATAAAAACTCGAAGTCCTATCGCGTTGTGGACTTTGAGAAAAGAAATCAATGATAGAGATGACGCTCAAGCGACTGTGCCTGCAGAAGAAATCCGAAAGCTATTAACGCGGATTGGAAATGTAGATCGAATTTTACTTGCTCAAGCCATTCTTATTATCATCGTCGCTGCCATTGGCACAGGTCTAGCCATGTTTAACTCGATGACCGCGCGACGACGTGATATCGCAATTATGCGCGCTTTAGGAGCTAAACGGCAAACGATCTTTGTCATCGTGGTAGGAGAAGCCATATTGATTTCAGCAATAGGCGCCCTTTTAGGGTTATTCTTTGGTCATGGAATTGTCTCTTTAGCTGCTCCGGCTATTGAGGCAGCAGCAGGTTTTGCGATCCCTGGATGGGTTTTTCATCCCTTTGAAATTATTTTGTTTATGGGCGTTCTCCTTGTGGGAGCCATCTCCGGAATAGGACCCGCAGTTTCTGCTTATCGGACAAACGTGGCTAACGGATTATCCTAAATTCCGCAGTTCTTAGGACTCCAGCAAAATACCGTATCTCAACCCGCATAGACTTACCTGGATTTGTTTCACTTCAAAAACCTGCATGACCATCACAAATAACGCCATTCCAGCTACAATAATATCCGCGCGTTTTTTCGGCAAATATTTTAACTTCATCCGGTCTGTATGGGTCATGCTTTTTAATGAATGAAGCAATCTTTGGAGATCATCGATTTCAAGAACATAACCATGTAAACTAGAGTCTCGTGGAAATTTCTTAGCGAAATGTAAGGCCGCAGCAGTACTGATACTTCCTCCAGTTCCGATCATTCGGATTCCGGGGTGAGACCCAAAGCGTTTTTGCAAATGAATCATCCACTTTTGGTAGTGCGCCATCAATGCTTCATAAGAATCTATGGAATAAGGATCGCCTCGTAAAAAACGTTCTGTCATCCGGACACAACCCAGATCCAAAGAGATACTTCGCTGGATTTTTGAGCCTTTTCCTAAAATCCATTCCCCACTTCCCCCGCCCACATCCATCACCAAAAGTGAATTTGTAGATTTCGTCAAATTCGGATCGCTGGTCACTCCACGAAAAATCAATGCAGCCTCTTTTTGTCCGCTTAAAACGCGAATTTTAAAACCCATTCGTTCGTAAAATTGATCTTTGAATTCAAAACCATTTTTAGCATCTCTTACTGCGCTTGTGGCAATGGCTACCCAACGATGGACCCCAAAGAAATCGCCTTTACTTTTGAATTCTTCAAGTGTTTTTAGAGTGCGCTTGATGGCTGCTTTAGAAAGGACAAAATCCTGATGAATGCCTTCTCCTAAACGTGTCCCGGAACTTTTTTCTACCAGCACGTAAGGATCCAAACCGGACCGTTTGTCGGCAATCATTAACTTAACGGAATGAGAGCCAATATCGAATATTCCGATTCGTTCAACTGAAGGAGAGGATTTTTTTGTTCGCATGATTTGGAGAATAACAACTTTAAACCTAAATTCGACAGTTAGAAGTTATCACCGCAGTTGCGAGACATGGAAATTAATTTAGTGGTGATCATTTCTAACTACATTTTTTAGACATATGAAGGCTCACGTTCCATCCCTATTTTTTCCGCAAGATTAAACCTCCGCCGCTTGATGATTCACGATTTGCCTCGGACAACGAGAATAGGAATATTTGTCTTATGACGAACAGCCTCGATGGTGCTGCCATAAATAATATCCCCGAGGAGTCGATGACACGAACCAGAAGTAAATGCGAATGATGTATTTTCGCTAGTGCCACGATATGATACTTATCGTGTACAATCGCAGCCTGCGGCACCATCTTCGCGGTCACTTTAGAAGGCTAAGTTAAACCGACAGCCCAAAACAACCGCATCGGGAATGCGGTCGGAAGCGCCTGGATGAAGAATGTATTGAACGTCCGGTTGGATTTTCCACCACGGTGTCATCACGATTTGATAGGTAAACTCTAAAGCCGTTTCATCATCTTGAAGAATGACGCCCGGTGTTCGATTGATATCACGATCATCTCTCTGAGATTGACGGATATCTTCGCTGATTTGAGAATAAGCAATTCCTATTCCAAATACATCTTCATCACGACCCGGAAGAAGTCCTCGATAATTGAAACCGCCTTCCGAACAAAAACTGATCCGGTTTCGGTCATCGGGAGCCGTTACCACACGATAAAAGATTCCTAGCCCTTGATTGGAAGAAGCTTCTTTGGATGGTTCCTGGTAAATCATCTGATCCGTAATGAAATAAAATTCGTAATTTCCGTCATGAACCTGAGCCGGCACTGTTGAAACAATCGCGCTTCCTCCCACGTTATCCCGTAAAACATCCGCAAATTTGCCTGTATGAAAAAAGGCGCCTGCTTTATAGGTCCCCGGCAACCCTTGATCACCTTCTTCTTGATTCAATTTGTAACCTGCTTCGTAAAAGGAAAGCATGTTGCTCTGATTGTTAAGATTAAAACGTGTCCCAGCGCTATTCAAAGCTTGGGTATTTGCATCACCATCAAATACCGCAGCTTGAAGATAAAAGGCATGAATCGGTTGAATCCGCAGACGAGCTCCTGGGACAGCCATGGGATAGATCGGTGGATTTGGAAGATTACTTCCAATTGGAGGGAAGGCGCCAAAGGCTGCGTTGATGAATAGCGCGCTGTAATCCGAAATAAAAAACTCTTTATCAACCGCTAATTGACCGAATTTTAAAGATAAAACATCTTCAAAAAGGCTTTGTTGATACCATAACTCTTCTAAACGCGGACTGTCATAAGCATCAATATTACTGACGGCACTTAGATCGTTCACAAAATTTCCGGTGAGACTAGGACCATGAGGATAATAACTGTGAATATGAAATTCGCCCCCCTTCCATTCCGCTAATTTTTCAAAATCAATATTCAAAAAAAGTTCTGCAAGGCCCTCCTCAATTGTTCCTTGACGTCTCCCCCCAGAAACATTAGAGAAAATTTCCCCTGTATAGCTCCCTCCCAATTCGATGCCACGATTTGCCAACACAGTTCTTTTTCCATGCCAATCGCCTGTCATGAATTCTTGTTTATAAATTTTGCCATACATTTCAGAAAAATTTTCTGTCCACTTAAAAAAGGAAGAGGAATCTACTCTTTGGTTTTTTTCAACTTCAGCATGGGCCAGGGCAGCCAAAAAGGTGAATAAGTAAATACAGATTATTTGGCGCTTTGAATTCATCAAACCTCCGCCGCTTGATGATTCACGATTTGCCTCGGACAACGAGAATAGGAATATTTGTCTTATGACGAACAGCCTCGATGGTGCTGCCATAAATAATATCCCCGAGGAGTCGATGTCCGTGAGTCGTCATCGCGATCAGATGACAATTTTCTGTCTCAGCGATTCGAAGAATTTCCTTGGGAGGATCTCCCAAAGCCAAGTGAGTGGACACCTGGAGTCCAAGCCCTCGGAGTTTCTGAGCGGTGTCTTCAAGATAATCACGATCTTGTTTCATCTCCTCGGATTCGGCCAACTGAAGTCTTTCGTAATTACGCGCGACCCAACCGTCTGCGACATGAACTAGAAGTAAATGTGAATGATGGATTTTTGCCAGTTCTACAATATGCGACAACAGGTTTTGGTCTAAGCTGCTATTATCGAGAGCGATCAGAATTTTTTGATACATATGAAATCAAAATTGTTTTAACCGATGAGCTTGCTCAACCAAGCCGTGATGCCGAAAAAATCGAATAAATATTTCATATTAAGAACAATAATAATCGACGCGGTAAGCCAGGCAAGGATTTTAATCCATGTCGAGTTTGCAAAACGCCCCATTTTTTTCCGATCATTTGTAAAAAGAATGAGCGGAATAACAGCAAAACTCAATTGAAGACTTAAAACAACTTGGCTTAGAATGAGCAATTTTGCTGTTCCAGTTTCACCGTAAAGAGCAGTGCAGATAATGGCCGGCACAATGGCGATTAAACGAGTAAGAAGTCGACGCATCCATGGACGAAGTCGAATGTTGAGAAACCCTTCCATCACAATCTGTCCGGCAAGGGTTCCGGTAAGAGTGGAGTTTTGTCCTGAAGCCAACAAAGCGAGAGCAAAAATTGAGCCTGCGATAGGCACTCCCAACATGGGGCTCAACAACCTGTGAGCATCCTGGATATCAGCGATATCATACT
>CAYVFJ010000315.1:0-6069 GCA_964450905.1 uncultured Verrucomicrobiota bacterium | reverse complement strand
ACATTTTAAAAATAATTAACGACCGAAAAGAAAGTCGTATTAAATCAACGTGGCAAGCGAAGAACCTATTAAAGTGGAAGGCACGGTAGTGGAGCTTTTACCAAATACCATGTTCCGTGTGCAACTTCCTAATGGTCATCGTATTTTAGCCCATATATCAGGAAAAATGAGATTGCATTTTATTCGTATTCTTCCAGGAGATAAAGTGATGGTGGAGATGTCGCCTTATGATATGTCCAAAGGAAGGATTACATTTCGACAAAAATAAAATTGATTATGAAAGTAAGAGCTTCTGTTAAACGAATTTGTGAACGCTGTAAAATTGTCCGACGGAAAGGTGTGATCCGGGTGATCTGCACTGAACCTCGTCATAAACAACGTCAAGGTTAATTATTATGCCACGATTATTTGGAGTTGATATTCCCGACCATAAACGTATTGAAGCATCTCTCCCGTATATTTACGGGATAGGCCCGACGCGCGCACAAGAAATCCTTGCTAAAGCAGAAGTAGATCCCAATTTACGAGCCAATAAGTTGACTCATGAGCAAATCAATAAGATCACTCATGTGATTTCGGAAAATAAATATGTGATCGAAGGCGATCTGCGACGTGAAATTCAGCAGAATATTCGCCGATTGATGGCCATCGGATCCTATCGAGGAATGCGTCATAAACGAGGATTGCCTGTTCGAGGTCAGCGCACGAGCACCAACGCCAGAACGCGTAAAGGTCCGCGTAAGACCGTGGGAGTGATTCGAAATAAGGATGCCAAAACCGGTAAAGTTTAATCATAGATTCATTGTAAACCACCATTCATATGTCTGAAGAAAAAAAAGAAACCAAACCGACTAAGGAAATCAAAAAAGGAAAAAACCCGGATTCCTCGTCTAAACATCAAGATGGGGTCAAACCGAGTGATTCCAAAGATGCTCCGAAAAAAACCGATTCAACAGCGCCAGTTGCCTCCGCCGCGCCTTCCTCGGAGGTTTTAAATCCACTCGCAGATGAGCCTAAAGCCAAGATTGTTAAGGTCAAGGGAGCAAAAAATATTGTCACAGGAATTGCTCGTGTTTTGGCGACCTTCAATAATACCATTGTTTCCATCACAGATTTGAGAGGGAATGTGATCGCTTGGTCGAGCGCTGGAAAAGCAGGTTTTAAAGGCTCGCGCAAAAGCACCGCCTATGCCGCACAAATGGCAGCTCAGGATTGTGGACGTCAGGCAATGTCACACGGTTTAAAAGAATTAGAGATTTGGGTCAGCGGTCCAGGGTTAGGCCGCGAATCGGCAGTTCGCTCTCTTCAAGCCATCGGATTGGAGATTACTACGATACGAGATATGACACCCATGCCTCATAATGGATGTCGCCCAAAGAAAGCAAGAAGAGTATAATCTAGAGAAAAATTTATGGCACGTTACACAGGACCACGTCAAAAAGTTAGCCGTCGGCATAATGCGCAGTTATTTGGGCCGTCAAAATATTTTGAACGCAAAAACTATCCTCCAGGGATGCACGGACCAAAGTCACGACGGAAACTTTCGGAATATGGGCTGGCGCTCTCAGAAAAACAAAAACTGCGTTACATGTACGGACTTTATGAAAGACAGTTTCGTCATACCTTCAATAAAGCGCTGCGTAAACGAGGGGTCACAGGAGAAACTCTCTTACAACTTTTGGAAACACGATTGGATAATGTGGCTTATCGTTTAGGTTTTTCGAACACAAGACCTTTTGCGCGACAGATGGTGGTGCATGGACATTTACGCGTGAACGGGAAAAAGGTTTCATCCCCTTCTTTTAATGTAAAAGTAGGAGACGTGATTCAGGTGCGTGAGTCTCCTAAGGCAAAAGCGCTTGTTCAAAAAAGTCTTGAAGCAAATCAAATGTCGACGGTGCCAGAGTGGTTGCTGTTGGACAAAGAAGCTTTGAAAGGTGAAGTAAAGCATATTCCTTCTCGTGAGGAAATTGCCCCGATCGTCAATGAACGATTGGTGGTAGAACTTTATTCTCGTTAAAAAAATTTAGAAGTTTGAAAGATGAAATCATCTTCATACTTCCTGCAGAGCGAACGTGATCTTGCCCTACGTTCCTTCTGATAAACAAAGGGCAAATTTGACGAATATATGAGCTGTTTGTGGGGGTAACCTGATCATCGGTCGGGCCGCGAAAAGCTAGATTAAAATCGTTAGAAAAAGGAATCATTATGGTAATTCAATTAGGTCGTTTCGAAATGCCCGCGCGCCTCATTCGTGAGGATTCTACAGCAACCAATACTTATGCTAAATTTTTAGCTGAACCATTTGAAGGAGGATACGGCCATACGGTTGGCAACGCTCTCCGTCGTGTTTTGCTTTCTTCAATCGAAGGAGCAGCCATTACCTCCGTGAAAATTGAGGGAGCAGCTCATGAGTTTATGGCTATCCCAGGGATTGTGGAGGATGTCACTGATATCGTTTTAAATTTAAAAAAGGTCCTGCTGAAAATGCATGATCGCGGTCCTCGCACCGTAGTGTTGAATGTGCATAAGGAAGGGAAGGTGACTGTGGGCGATATTAAAGCCGATCAAAATGTGGAGGTGGTGAACCCTGATCATGTGATCGCGACACTGGATAAAAAAATGAAGTTTGAAGCAGAATTTGAAGTTCGTATGGGACGTGGATTCTGTCCTTCCGAAGAGAATAAAAAGAAAGAGCAACAAATAGGAGTGATTCCTATCGATGCCATTTTTTCGCCAGTCACAAAGGTTCGCTACGCAGTGGAAAATACGCGCGTAGGTCAACGAACAGATTACGATAAGTTAATCATGGAAATATGGACCGATGGACGTGTGACTCCGGATGAAGCCATTCTTCATGCCTCAGCGATCATCCGTCATCATCTGGATGTTTTTGTGAATTATGATAAAGATAAAATTGAGTTTGAAGAGGCAAAACAAGAGATCAATGAAGAGCAAGCGCGTCTTCGTAAGCTCTTAAATATGAGCGTGAATGAAATTGAGCTTTCCGTGCGTGCTGCAAATTGTCTGAATAACGCGAATATTATTACCGTGGGGCAATTGGCTCAGAAGTCAGAACAAGAAATGCTGAAGTACCGTAACTTCGGAAAGAAATCTCTCAACGAAATCAAGGATAAATTGCAGTCTCTCAACCTTTCGTTAGGAATGAAGTTTGAACTAGGGATGCTCGAGGCCTATCATGAGGAGAAAGCCGCCGCTGCCGCAGCCGCAGATGCGTCAGACGTCACAAACATCCATCAAGCTGCTATATTAGAAAAGACTTAAAATATCTTTAGCCTGGATTTGATATGCGACATCGTAATAAAACTTTAAAATTGGGTCGAAAGACGCAACATCGTCACTTAATGTTGGCAAATCTTGTCTGTAGTTTGATCCAACACGGACGAGTTCGAACCACATTGCAAAAAGCAAAAGCCGCTCGATCGATTGCGGATAAAATGGTCACTCTTGCCAAGAAAGGAACCTTGCACCATCGGCGTCAGGCTATTTCAAGTTTGCGTCAAAAAGATATTGTCAAAAAACTTTTTACAGATGTAGCTCCACGGTCCCTTCAACGAAATGGTGGTTATACCCGTGTCGTTCGATTAGGAACTCGTATTGGAGATGCCGCTTCCATGGTCTATCTTGAATGGGTAGATCAAGCCGTCACAACTGCTTCTCAAGCACCTGGTCCAGCTAAAAAATCCGAACCAGTTCCTACACCTACAGACAAAGTGATTGATATCCCAGCTATATAGCCGCGCATAAATAACAAGACATAATATCTACAGAAAAGGCTGCATATAGCCTGAAAAAAGGTGGGGGTTGGATTGAATATTCTGGAGAGCTGATTCCAGGTGAGTCACAAATTCATTTTCATCAATCAGCATAATATCGGTTATGAGTCGCTTGGATTCGAAGATAATGCCAAATGTGCTCTATCGCATTAAATTCCGGGCTGTACGGAGGTAAAGCTTCCAAATGAACTCGATGACCCGCTGACAATTGATTTTAAATTCTGCGGTTGAGTCCGCGGAACACGCCAAAAGACAGCGGCGTGTGTTCCCCATTCTGCAAATCGCTTTACGTGAGTGGAGGTGAACTGTTACTAAAAAGATGAGTTTGAAGATGACAAGAAAGCTGAGTTGCAACCAATCTATTAAACGAGATTGATATCCTGAATGGATTGAGGGTACATTGAATTTCTAATTGCTGAATCTAGATTCATGAAAGTAACGATTGTTGGCTCAGGATATGTAGGGCTTGTGACGGGCGCTTGTTTTGCCGAAAAAGGGCATCAAACCGTTTGTGTGGATAATGATCCAAAGAAAATTGCGTTGCTGCAATCAGGTCATATTCCGATTTATGAACCCGGTCTCGATGATATCATTCAACGAAATGTCGCGGCTGGCCGTCTCCGCTTTACTGTCAGCACGGAGGAAGGCGTCGATCATGGTCAGATTATTTTTATCGCAGTGCCCACGCCCCCGCAAGAAGATGGATCGGTTGATTTGAGTTTTATCGAGTCTGTGGCGCGAACGATCGCTGGGTCGCTTAAGAAATACACAGTGATCGTGGACAAGAGCACGGTGCCAGTGAAAACAGGCGAAAAAGTTTCGGAAACGATTCGGCGTTACAATAAGCAAAAAGCAGATTTTGATGTGATTTCTAATCCGGAATTTCTTCGTGAAGGATCCGCGATTGACGACCTGATGCATCCAGATCGGATTGTCATTGGCGTGATGAGCCAAAGGCCGGTTCCTCTCATCAGAGAGCTTTACGCTCCTTTTGCTTGTCCACATTTTATTATTACGGACATCAACTCTGCTGAATTGATCAAACACGCGTCTAATTCTTTTTTGGCCTTAAAAATTTCGTATGCCAACGCGCTCTCTGTTCTCTGCGAAGCCTCTGGAGCGAATGTTGAAGAAGTGGTTAATGGAATGGGGTTCGATAAACGGATTGGCCGTTCTTTCCTGAATGCAGGGATCGGATATGGCGGCTCCTGTTTTCCAAAGGATCTATCCGCTTTTATTAAAATTGCGGAACAGTTGGGATATGATTTTCATTTGCTCAAAGAAGTTCAACGCATCAATACCCATGCCCTTGATTGTTTTCTTAAAAAATTGAGGACAGAATTGTGGGTGTTAAAAGATAAAACCATTGGAGTTCTTGGGCTTGCATTTAAACCAAATACGGACGACGCGCGCAGCGCTCCTGCGATTGAATTGATTCATCGGATGCAGGAAGAAGGGGCCATTGTGCGCGCTTACGATCCTCAGGCTATGGAAAAAGCTCGGGCCGTATTGAAAGGAGTGACCTTGTGTCAAGATGCCTACGAAGCTGTAACGGGCTGTGATGCCATGGTCGTTGCCACGGAATGGGATGAATTTCGAAATCTGGATTTGGCTCGAATTAAATCTCTGCTCGCCCAACCGATCGTTTTCGATGGACGCAACCTTTATGATCCTGCGCAAATGACTTCACTCGGTTTCTTGTACCGATCTATAGGACGCTGATATTCGTGAGAAATTTGATGCGATTTGCGGTCTTTTTTGTGGGGTGCGTTTTATTAACAGCTTTGTTGTCCCCATGGGTTTATATGATGTTCCATTGGGCCAAGGTAGAATGGGGTTGGCCTTGGGATACTTTGGCGAAATATCCCTTTCATCGTTGTTTCAATCGGCTATTACAAATATCTCTTTTAATAGGGATCTGGCCTGTCCTAAAAAAATCTGGTTTTTGCTCATGGAAATCTTTTGGTTTAAAAACACCCAATCCTGTTCGAAATTTATTCGCAGGATTTTTTTTAAGCGTTCTCGTTATGAGCGGGTATGCCGTGATTTTAATGGGGCTAGGATATCAATCGTTCAAAGGATGGCCATCCTGGGAATCTTGGATGACTCTTATTCCAAAAATTCTTTCTACCGCATTTGTGGTGGGTTTTTTTGAGGAATTATTTTTTCGCGCCTATTTTTATCGTTTATGTCAACAAGCTTTCAATCGAAAATGGGCCATAGGAATCAATCTTATTTTTTTCTCGATCATTCATTACGTCAAACCTCTTCG
>CAYVFJ010000314.1:0-6961 GCA_964450905.1 uncultured Verrucomicrobiota bacterium | reverse complement strand
AACAATATCCGCTCCATATTTGTTTACAAAAGAATCGGAATCCTTCGGTTTTTCGTAAGCAGAAGATTTACTAATTTTTTTTCCATCTAAATCGACTAAAAAACCATGGGTAATCACCGTTTTAAAAGGAGCAATCTGGTTAATCGCTATACTGGTTAAAAGGGAGGATTGAAACCATCCTCGATGTTGATCGCTTCCTTCCAAATAAACGTCCGCAGGAAATTCAAGGTCCGGATGAAATTTTTGTTTAAGAACCGCTTCATGCGAAGTCCCAGAATCAATCCAAACATCTAAAGTATCATTTCGCTTGGTGACGTCGGGAGGCAACCCTAATTCTCGAGCAATCTCTTCCCCACTCCATTCGAACCATACGTTACTTCCCTTTTTTTCCACCAGATCCGCAAGCTGATCAATCACTTGTTTATCTAAAATCGCTTCTCCATCTGCTTTGTAAAAAATGGGGAGTGGCACGCCCCACGAACGTTGACGTGAAATACACCAATCGGACCGAGATTCCACAGTGCCACGAATCCGATTCTTTCCCCAGGAAGGAATCCATGTCACTTCGTCAATCGCCTTGAGAGCGCTTTCTTTGAGTTGATCCACTCTGATAAACCATTGCTCAACTGCCCGAAAAATAACGGGTGTTTTCGATCGCCAACAATGAGGATAACTATGTTGAATTTTATCGTAGGCCATCAGCTTGCCTTTAGATTGAATCAAATGAAGCACATCGCTATTCGCTGTAAAAACATATTTACCAACCCACTCCGGAATTCCACATTCAGCAGTAAACTTTCCAAAATCATCTACAGGAGATAAAAGCCCCAGATGTTTAGCGAGATGATAATCATCGAGTCCATGTCCGGGCGCAATATGCACACAACCAGTTCCCGTATCCGAAGCCACAAAATCGGCTGCTAACACCGGAACTTCACGATCCAAAAATGGATGTTTTAATTTTAATTTTAATAGTGCTTGAGAATTCAACGCAGGATCCGATGTGGTTTCTACCTTCAGAGTTTGATAAGTAGATGACGGTAACGAATTGCAAAGAATAACTCTCTCGTCGTTGAATTTATAAAATCCGTATGAAAGTTTGGGTTGAATGGCTACTGCCAGATTCGCGGGCAAAGTCCATGGGGTTGTTGTCCAAATCACCACCGAAGTTTTGGGTGACATTCCAATGACTTCAAATTTTACATAAATCGATGGCGATTCTTTATCTGCATACTCTACTTCTGCCTCTGCAAGAGCCGTTTGACAGCCCGTGCTCCAGTAAACAGGTTTCTTCCCTCGATAAACCAATCCTTTTTCGACGATTCGTCCAAAAACACGTAAGACATGGGCTTCATACCTTTTATCCATCGTAAGATAGGGTTTTTCCCAATCTCTTAGTAGTCCAAGACGTTTAAACTGCGTTCTTTGAATATCCACGTATTTTCGCGCGAATTCTTCTGATTTTTGGCGGATTTGAAGAGGCGTAAGGTCTGATTGACTCTTGACCACTTTATATTCGATGGGCAACCCATGACAATCCCAACCTGGCACATAAGGAGTATGATATCCCGTCATGACTTTATATTTAACGATGATATCTTTGAGAATCACATTTAAAGCCGTTCCCATATGCACATCGCCATTGGCGAAAGGCGGGCCATCATGAAGAATAAACTTCGGTGACCCACGACGCACTTTTTGAACCTGTTCATAAAGCCCGTCTTTTTCCCAGCGCGCAACAAATTCAGGTTCCCGCTGAACAAGCCCTGCTTTCATGGGAAAATCCGTTTTCGGCAAATTCAATGTGTCTTTGTAATGAATGCTGTTCATTTTTAGATAAAGGCGAAAAAAAACCGCTTGTATCAAAAGACCTCACGGCTTGCCATAAAGGATTTGATCAATTTCCTTATTCAACAAACTTCCCATCCCTTCGACAGCATATTCATTCAACCGATAAATTGGATCATCTCCAGAAAATTCTTTTCTACGTTTAAAAGGGGATATCTTAGCCAAAGACTTTCCTCGGTAAGTAAGAATCAACTGAACCCTTTTTCGAAGGCTATTCACAATGACTTCCGATTGAGTTCGAAGCTCAACCATACTGATCGTTCTCATATCCACATCAGCATAAACATCATGTTAAAAATATTCAAGCAATTGTTATTCAGGTGTTGAATCAACATAGACAAATGTGAGTAACCATTGAGGGTTACATTTTATCCTTTTAAAAAGGATCATTATGGCCTAAATTATCCCTTATGGAAGGACAAATAAAAAGTGTGATCCGTCAAAAAATTGCTGATTCATTATTTACTTCTTACATTAGAAACACGCCCTCCCAAGAAAGCGCTTTCTAAAAAACTCCGATGGCAATCAGCCGTTGAATGGTTGTTAGGATGAGAGCAAAATGAACTACCACTAGACAAAGAGATGAATTGGAAAAGTATTGTAGCCTACAACAGTGTGGTGGTGGAAATGAAAAAACCTCTGGTGCAACGCACCCGCAAAGTCAAACTCCAGGAATGTTTTCGGCCATTTATTCAGATTTACTTGCGATAGATATAATCTAACTTTTCGCTTCGATTATATTCATAACATGGGTGAGCATCCCTTTCTGCCTTAGAAATAATCAGACGTTCAGGATCAAAACCTTTCTTCACATATTCCTCCAGCACCGACGGTATCATGTGCAATAGAAATGAATCGCGCACCCATCCTTCCGGAATATTCGTTTCAACCACCATATCAAAGGCAACGGTCGGAGGAAGAGTTTCGCGCGGGACAGCGGATATATCTTTAGGCGGATAGGTAACGATCGGTTCACCAGCTTTAACAATCTGTCCTTCAGAAACCAGTGAATCAACATGCGCAAATGTGAGTAACCATTGAGGAGCAGCGTCTGGCACAAGGATGACTTTAAATCCCAAACGATTACCTGAATTTTGGACTTTAACAACCCGTCCATCAAAAGGCGCATACCCTTGCTTTGGACGTTCTGTTTTCCATGGAACCGATGTCACAATGTAATGTTTCATCGACCGTTCCGTTTCGCGTTCTCCGTCCGTGTTCAAACCGCTATAATCGTGGCCCGCACAACTTCGAAACTTACTCATCCCGATTACGACAGAAAGATCCAGTGGATTAGCCGTAATCCAATCCCCTTTCATTGAGAAAGATGGTTCCGACGAATCTAAAGACCGAACCGATTCAGAAGAAGCAACCTCCTGTTTAAACACACACACTCCAACAAGAACAATCCGCACGATGACGATCCAATACGAGGGTGCCATACGATTTATCATAGAAAGAAAAGAAAACTTTAAAAATCCGAAATAGCATCCCTATTCCATTGCCACACTGAACACAAGTTTATTTTTTTCTCACCAGAAATCGGATCACTAAACAAAGAACCCGTACCACAAAAGATCGGCAATAATATCGGCAATTTATTAGTATAAAATACTCTAATCATCTTGTTTTTTAGATAAAAATAGCCTATCCTACGATCAGTAATAAAATCGGCAATTTTATAAGCATATATGAATCTATGAACAAGATAAAACTGTTTGACCATCCATCGGACATGGAACCCTTGTTTCCTTTGGATAGAAATAAAAGGCTCAGCACCCTTTCCATTGAGATTTACAGGCAGAATGGTTTTTTAAGCGGTGCCCTTCATCCAATCACTAGATCTGCTGTCGTAGATCTTGTGAGGAATATGAATAGTTACTATTCAAATCTGATTGAAGGTCAGCATACCGAACCAAAGTCTATTGAAAAGGCTTTGCGCTCTGAATTCTCGGATGACCCTAAACAAAGAAATTTGCAACAACTTCATCTAGCTCACATTAAAGTACAAAAGGAAGTTGAAGACTTAATTGATCAGGATAAAAATATCGATATTTGTTCCCCTGATTTTTTTTGCCAGATTCATCGTTCATTTCTGGAACGACTTCCCGATGAATTTAAGACGATGAAAGATGAGAAAGGGAATGAATTCCGAATTGAACCTGGAAAATTAAGGGCTGGAAACGTAACGGTAGGTCGACACTTAGCTCCAGATTTTAAAAAGTTAGAGGAATTTCTAACGCGCTTTCAAGAATTTTATTCTGCCCGCTTCAAACAACCCGATGAAGCCATTGCTTCGATGGCTGCTTCTCATCATCGTTTTGCCTGGATCCATCCTTTTTGGGACGGAAATGGAAGAGTCGGCAGATTGTTTACCCATGCTGCCATGAAAATAATCGGTATTGATGCGGGTGGTCTATGGTCAATCTCGCGTGGATTCGCAAGAACACGAAACGATTATTATGCTTATCTAGGAAAAGCTGATGAAAAGAGAAAAAATGATTATGATGGAAGAGGCTACCTCTCGGATGAAGGTTTGTTTGAATGGTGTGAATACTTCCTCAAAGTTGCTTTAGACCAAATCAAATTCATGCAAGAGATTCTCTCTTTACCTCTCCTCATAAGAAGGATTGAGTCTTATGGGAGAATCAAAGTTGCAAGTAAAGAGCTGCCGGAAGGGTCCGCATCCATTTTAAAATCAGTCTTTACATTTGGTGAAATTCATCGAGGAGAAATCGCGCGCATGATTGGAAAGTCCATCAGAACTGCCCAGAAAGTCACTCACTCGTTATTGACCGCTGGTCTCTTAACTTCCTCCTCCGAAAAAGGTCTCTTAAGAATCGGATTTCCCGTAGATACCTTGGAAATTTATTTTCCTAAACTCTATCCCGTGGATGTGGATACGCATGGAGCCTAAGTAAGGTTGACCTTTGGATAAATCTATTTTACTTTTAAAGCGTCATGACAATTGTAGAAGTCACAAAGTTCATGGTCTTCATTCCATTCATCAATTAAATCAAAAGTTAGCATGAAGGGGTCAATCCAATTTTTATGATATCTTATAATATTCTTTCTAAGAGCTTCCACTGACGGGATATCTTATGATCAACCTGTAAACGTTGTCCAACCAAATAAATGGCGCTACTCATTCCTCCTCTTGTTCTAACCCCCATCTGTTCCCCAATCCACTTTACCGATACCTTCGTCCGTTGTCTTACCCACCGACCAAGCACATATCGATCCCTTCCCTTAACCTCTTCCACCTTCTTATATCCTAAAACCTTTACCCCTTCCCTCAAATATTTCATCGCACGTATTTCTTCCAACTCTTCCATCGCTTCATCATTCCAACTCTCGCGATCCCGTGGTTTCTCTGCCAACTCCATCAATCTCTCCTTCATCTCTCCTATAAATCCCTCAGATCCTAGACACCAACCCCTTCGTATCTTATCCCACTCTTCATTTTTTATTCTATGCCTCTCCTTCTTTTCTCGGACAACTTCTTCCACTCTTCTTCTTAGATACTCTCTATATTCCTTCCTCGATTTCCTCCTCCAGCCTTTTAATCCAAGCTCCCCATAAACCCTTCCCCATCTCAACCATTCCGGTTTCTTCTTCCGTATCCCTACCAACCACCCAGCGCTATTCCATCGATCTTTCAATAATCCATTCTCATCTCTTACTAAATTGGCTCGCACAGGGTTTAGATGAATATAATCACTCACTGTTAAAAAATATCCTCTCTCTTCTCCGTCAATCAGTAAGGCCTTATATCGACCCTGAAATAAATGTCCGAAAGTTTTATGCCGTACATTATATCGCCGAGTATAAGTTGAATTGAGATATTGCATCCCTTTGACAAGGGTAGGGCGTAAGGTTTCGATCAATAAATGGTAATGATTGTTCATCAGCACAAAACTATGGATAACCCATCCTGCACTGAGACATGCTTCTTCCAAAGTTTTCATGAACATTTCTCGATCGACATCATCTCGATAAATCTCATCAAGATGATTCCCACGGTTCATAACATGATAAATGGCTCCGGCAAATTCAATTCGTGGCGCTCGCGGCATGATTCATCCAATAGAATCTATCCAATGCTATGTCAATATTATATCATAAAAATTGGATTGACCCGAATGAAAAAATGAAAATAAACGGTTGCATGACGGGGAGATTTTTTAAATAAAATCTAGCCTCGTCCTGCTTAACTTTTTCAAATTCGTCATCTGTAGGAAAATCTTTAGAGATGATCAGATTTGACAGACATAATGATGTCAGTTATTGTTATGCTATTATGACTCGTACTACAATTATGTTACCGGAAACTCTGAGGCGTGAGATTAAGGAACGCGCTCGAGTGATAGGCGTATCGTTTGGTGAATATATTCGTCGTGCTATGGAAATGACCGTGCTTAAGCCTCTAGAATCGCGCGGCTTACGTGAACGACAAACATGGTGGAAGCAAATGCAGGAGATCAGCGCTAAAACTTCCAATGTGGAAATGAGCGATGGCTCAGAAAATCATGATCTTTATCTAACCAAATGGACGAAAGAAGATAAATTCCCATGAATGATATCTTTGTGGATACGGGCGCATTCCTGGGAGCTATTCTACAAAAAGATCAACATCGAACGGTTGCTCTGCACGCTTGGGAAGAACTGAATTCACTCCCATTCCGTCTTATCTCAACAGAACATGTCTTAGATGAAGTTGCTACTTTTCTTGTAAGAGCATCATTACCTAGCGTTGCTTCTAAGTGGCTGAAGTTACAGATGAGTTCATCCGTCGTTGATTGGACGATTACTTCAAAGCAAGATTTAATCGATGCTGCACGTTGGTTTGAAAAATTCGTGGATCAACGTTTAAGTTTCACAGACGCTATTTCCTTTGCCATTATGAAACGTCGAGATATTCACAGAGTTTTTGGGTTTGATCATCATTTTAGCTTGGCAGGATTCGAACTTTGGCCTGGGCAGTGAATCTCCACCATCACTTGTCGTCGTCCATATGATTTACCACATCCACATCCCGAACACCCATTAAGCCCATTGTTGTAAAGACAAAAACGTTTCTCCGCGGATTCAGCGAACCCGCTTCAACTCTCCT
>CAYVFJ010000313.1:0-2696 GCA_964450905.1 uncultured Verrucomicrobiota bacterium | reverse complement strand
TTGGATTCAAATGGACAAATGTGGGGGTGTGGCGGAAATAAATATGGACAGCTAGGAATTCCAATCTCATCGGCGAGCTACAAAAAATTAAAGTTTACGCAGTTAACCACCGGTGTAACTGAAATTTCAGCGGGACTTGCTCACGGAGCAGCGATCAAAAATGGCACGGTATACACATGGGGCAACAATATATGGGGAGCCATTGGAAATGGATTGAGTGGAAATGGAGTGACCATCATCTCCACACCAACCCCTTATCAGGTTTTAGATTCTGTCTCAGGAGGAACAGGATTGCCGATCCAGGCGATTGCCGTAGCCACAGGAGATTCTCATACACTAGCCGTGGATGCCCTGGATGGAAGCGTATGGGCTTGGGGGAAAAACGATCGTGGACAATTAGGGAAATCTAGTTTGAATAAGCAATCATCCGCAGTACCAGTGAAGGTCGATGGTTTAGTGGGTATTGTGGAAGTCATGGCTGGGACGGACTTTTCTTTGGCATTGGATCATGACGGAACGCTCTACGCTTGGGGAAAAAATAATAACGGCCAATTAGGGTTGGGAAATAGTCTCACACAGATAGGCCCACAGACAGTGGGAACAGGAACGGTGATCATAGGAATTGCGACTGGCACGAATCATACATTAGCCTTGGAACAAAATGGAAATGTGAAGAGTTGGGGATCAAATTTCAATGGACAATTAGGAATCGGAGTGGGTGGCATCATTTTTAATATCCCTTATAAGACGCCTCAATCGACTGGACTAGACCTCATCCCAAGCAATTAACACAAGAAGCTCAAGAAAATTGTCTCAAAAATCGGAGATCATTTTGGTAGAAAAGTCGAATATCATCGATTCCATGGAGAATCATCGCGATCCGTTCTACTCCCAAGCCAAAAGCATATCCTGTAAAACGTTCCGAATCGTAACCCACCGCTTTGAACACATGAGGATCCACCATTCCGCAACCCGCAATTTCTAACCATTCTTTGCCCTTAAGCCCCAGAGATGCCGCGGAAAAATCAATTTCAAAACTGGGTTCTGTGTAAGGAAAAAAATGAGGACGAAAACGGGTCTTCGTCTCCGGTCCTAAAAGTTCCCTGAAGAAGTGTTCCATCGTTCCTTTGAGTTGAGCAACAGAAACTTTTTCATCAACATAAAGTCCTTCGATTTGATGAAAACAAGCGCTGTGTGTGGCATCCACTTCATCTCGCCGATAAACACGGCCCGGGGCAATGATCCGAATCGGAGGCTGACACGTTTCCATCACGCGAATCTGAACGGTGGATGTTTGGGTGCGCAAAAGTCGTCCATCTTTGAGATAGAGAGTATCCTGCAAATCACGCGCTGGATGATCTGGAGGAGTATTTAAGGCATCGAAACAATGCCACGGATCCTCAATTTCAGGGCCTTCAACTACAGTAAATCCCAACCGTTGAAAGATCGAGACCACGCGTTCCATGGTTTGAGTTAATGGATGTAAATATCCCACCGAACGTTTGCGCCCAGGAAGAGTGGGATCGAACTCGGAGGAAGGCTTGGAGCTAGACTGAAGTTCTTGATGACGCGTCTCGAACGCAGAATGAACGATATTTTTCGTTTCGTTAGCCAATTTGCCAAGGCGCCCACGATCTGAGGCAGGAACCAAACCAAGTTGTTTCATCAGCTCTGGCAAAACGCCCTGGCGCCCCAAGTATTTGACACGAGCCATCTCCAATGTCTCCACGTTTTCGGAGGAAGAAAAATCCGTGGGCGCCTGAGATTTGATCGCCAGCAATTGCTCTTCTAAAGTTGGCATTCTGAGATAAGCAAGAAGTTGTTCATGACAACTTCTCACTCTTGCTTACGCCTTTTTTGGCAAGACAGCCTTGGCTTGTTCCACCAATTTCTCAAACGCTTTAGGTTCGTGTTCGGCTAGATGCGCTAACACTTTACGATCCAGATCTATTTTTGCCTTATGAAGACCTTCAATCAATCGACTATACGTAAGGCCCAGCAAACGCGAGGCGATGTTGATTCGCGTCGTCCATAGATAACGAAAATTTCGTTTTTTTGTTTTCCGGTCGCGATAAGACCAGTAACGAGCTTTATCTTGAGCGTCCGCTGCATAACGATAGAGTTTGCTGCGATTGCCTCGATATCCTTTCGAGGCTTTGATCACTCGTTTCCGACGCCGCCAACTGGCGGCTGCATTTGTTGCGCGTGGCATAATATTTCCTTTCCTTGAGGTGGCCGCTTCATTAAAGCAACTCTTGGTAACCTGTTTGGTTATTTATTTAGGGTCTGAACAATTACCCTTTTACTTCAACCATTTCAATGATGAAATGGTAAACTTTTAAGAATCCGTTGAGTGTCCGTAAAATCAACTTCCTTCGATCGCATGGTCAAACGCCGTTTTTTAGACTTTTTGCTTCCCGCAAGATGTCGTCGGCCTGCGTGAGTTCGCATCACTTTGCCCGTTCCAGTAATTTTAAAACGTTTCTTAACAGCTTTTTTTGTTTTTTCCATAAATCAATTGATTCAATTTTTAAATATAAAAAAGAAAGGTAAATCTCAGAAGAAACCTGTCTTTCTCTTCCCAACTCCTAGCTTTCAGCTTTTTTCCACCGGTTTCAAGTCTATCTTTAAGTTCGTGCCAAAAGGTTTGGGCGAATCAGGTTGTTGTGAATTGGAATGGATAGAGATAGATGGCT
>CAYVFJ010000312.1:0-3130 GCA_964450905.1 uncultured Verrucomicrobiota bacterium | reverse complement strand
GTTTTTTCGGACACTTCAACAGGCCCTGGAATAAAAAGTTTTGTATGAGAAGAGATCATCATCCTGAAAAGAGGGGTAAGAATTCAGAAACTGAGAAAAAAATCAACCCAGATAACCATGTGTTTTCAAAAAATCTTCCAGTTGGTTGGTATCAAAATCTCCGAGGACAAATCCATCTACTTCAATTACAGGAACACGTTCTTGACCACTGAGTTGAACGGCCTTTTTATAAGCTGAGCTATCCTGACCTGTGTCATGAAGCGCGTATGACCATCTATATTCATCAAGCCACTCTTTTGCGTCGGCACACCAACTGCACATGGCGCGCGTATATAAATCAATCGACTTGGGTTCCTTAAGAATGATCATAGACCGTGGTATGCGTGGCATGAATCAGATCAAACATTCTATTTACGAGGTCGTTGGTTGAGGAAAGGATCTCTTGGTGATTATTTTTGGTTGAACATCTGGGACAGTATGACCACGAGCTTGAACAAAAGAAATCGGGGAACGCGGCACTAAAGTGCCTAACAACAAATCGGCGAGGGGCAGAACGACATTTAAGTTTTTACCCATATAACGATGATGCAATAGATGATGACCGTTGAGACGAAAAAAGATGCCGGATCGTTCTACGTTACGTTTTTTAGGAACGTGCATGCACCAGTGAAGATATTCATAGACTCCATAATAAAGGATCATTGCTGAAATAGTTCCCCAAAAAATAGGGTGCCCCACCATATACTGAACGAGCAGCATGAAAGGAACGTGCAAGAGCCACATGACAGGGGCGTTCCACCATGCCATGGGCACTGTTTTTTTATACTTAATATCTTGCAGATGATAAGTATGATCTGATTTAAAAATACCGTGATGCGTGACGGCATGAGCTTTAAATGGATACGAAAACCATTTTAAATTTGTATGCATCACATATTTATGGAGAGTCCACTCGAAAAAGCTGGAGTAAGCGATGCCACCTAAAAAACCAATAGCCTGCCAAAAGAAAAAATCATTCATATATTTTTATTTGATTAGGATAATAACAGGAACTTTCTTATTTCAAAGCTTAAACTAAAACGACACCGCACCTTAGACATCTTTTTGAAAATGCACAAGACTTTTGCTTGATCTCAGAATAGTTTTATTCATCGTCATGGTTGTCCGAGCTTGTCAAAACTAGGCCCGCGAGAAAACCTAATCCCAAGCCGCTCAGAGTGAAAATCCACGGATATTTATGAGCTGCCTGATCTGTGTGTTGAGCTGCCATCATCGCTTCGTCCTTTAGTTTTTCTTTCCATTTTCTTAAGCGATTTCGTGCCGCCGGCACGGTGCTCTCAAGTCGACGTAAAGATTCAACAGCCTTTTCGCTCATGACGATGGATGATGTTTTTGAGATGGATCTGAGAGCTTCAACGCCCTCATGCAAATCGTCAAATAATTCGTCGTCTGACATAGAAATATTCATCACGATAGTGAGCTACAATAATCCATCTCTCGCTGATTCGCAAGGGTAGATACCAAATCTTTTTCTGTTTTTTAGGCAAATGGATTATGAATTTCTTCTTCTTCAACCGTCGTGATAGGTCCATGTCCCGGGAGGAGAAGGCTGGCGGGAGGAAGTGTTAAGAGTTTGGTTTGCAGATGGTCGCGCAAACGAGCGTAGGAAACAGCGCCTCCACCCATGGAACCAGCAAAAAGAGCGTCCCCAACCACAGCCACAGGCGCAGGCCATTCTCTTTGGTTCGTAAAAACGTAGGAAAGATGTCCTTTGCTATGTCCGTCCGTAAGTAAGGCTTTACCTTTCAACATGCCGACTTGAATTTCGGCGCCTTCTTCAATTAAAGAAGCGTGCGCTAAAGGTTCATCTTTGGGCGCAAAAAGTTGTGGATGATAGGTGGACATGATTTCATCCAAAATAGCAATATGATCGCCATGAGTATGAGTGATGCATAATGTGATAAGCTTCAGATGATGATGATCGATCATTTGGCGGATGGGATCGAGTTCCGTTCCGGTATCAAACAAAATAGCTTCTCGCGATGGGTTGTCCCAGATCAGGTAACTGTTCACAATCATATCCATGTAACGTGAAGGAATTTGGACCACTCCTAGCCAACGAGCCTCATCAAAAGGTTTGGGTTGATACCTGTTGAAAGCAAGATCAAGAAAAGGGCCAGGACGTAATCCTACCCCTATCGCAAGCCTTCGGAGCGTGTCTTCGGAAGGAAGTTCTCCAGTTAAAATCGTTTTTAGTTTTGCCGGGGTGATATTTGCGGATGGCGCTAAGTTTTTTTCGTCGATGCCTGTGCCGCGAATGGCTTTGTTAAGAACGTCCGTCCACGAATCTTCAAGTGGGAGAGGAAAAGAAATGGATGTCATAAGATGGAAACGCCAGTTTCAAGCTAGTAGCTTCAAACTTCAAGTGAATATTCAAAGTTGATATTCAAAGTTGAAAGTTGGCAGAAATAGGATTAACTCAAGGAATGACTAAGCAAAGCGCTTTAAACATCATTGATTCATTTAAAGAACAAATCCCCAAGCTTTATCCAAAGCCGGTGGTTGATTATAGAGGACGAGTTGTGGATGCTGATTCTGTACAAAGATATCTTAAGGCAGAACGCGATCGTTTTGCTGAAATAGCTGCTCTGTTGCCAGAACCATCGTATCCAGAAACGCGTTTGCTCGACATCGGATTAGCTTACGGATTTCTTACGACCCTCTTAAGGTCACACAAGGGATGGATCTGTGAAGGACTTGAGTTGTCAGAAAATATTCCTGTGTATTGCGCTTTTGCGCAAGCTCACGGAATCCCCATTCATCCAGGAAAACTTGGATTAACGCCTTTGCCTTTTTCTGATGGCAGTTTTGGCGCCGTGATTTTTTCGGAAGTATTAGAGCATCTCAGACTTTCGCCTTCGATTGTATTTCAGGAATTGAACCGGCTTCTCAAAAAAGATGGTTATTTGATTGTCACAACTCCTAATATGGCACGGTTGACTCATCTTCTGAAATTAATCATAGGCCGAAATCCTTCGGAAGCTTTCCCTGATGTAGACTCTGAAAATATTACAGAATATCTCACTCATATTCGTGAATATACCATGAGCGAATTATGTCCTTTAATTCA
>CAYVFJ010000311.1:0-4721 GCA_964450905.1 uncultured Verrucomicrobiota bacterium | reverse complement strand
TAATAAATGACCATCCGTTATTTGCCTTGGTAATTTAACCCACACAGGCATTCGTTCAATTCCAAGAGGATCATGTATGTGGTTTGCTCAGAGTCAAAACAATATGATGACCCCTGACCTCCGCTTTCAATGGGTCGCCCGCTTGGATACCCAAACGATATCGAATAGGACTGGGAAGAACAACCTGCCCCCTACTCGATACAACAGTTTCCATGGTAAGAGCATCTTACTACAGTTTCTCTTTAATTCAAATGAAACTTACAGCTATCTCATGGAGAAGTAAGATAGGTTTTTCTATTCATTGCATTGAGAAAAAGTCCATGTCTCTAAAAATTAGAACTCTTTTTAGGGTGATGGATTTAACTTGTAGAGAACCATTTGAAGTTGTGTGGCTGGATCAACACAAGCTTTTACCAAGGTCATTTCTGGATCTGGAAATGTCTGAAAGAAGGGGGTAAACATCTGGAAAATAAGTGACATTTGTAAATCACTTGTCGTGAGGCGCGCCAGATAACGTTCCAAATTTCCACAGGAATAACTTTTTACTATCACTTCTCCGTTCTTAGAAGTTTCCGTCTTTTGATAAAAATCGTAGCTTGTTAAAAGAAGATGCGTGACCCCACCCTTTTTTAATTCTGCGACCGCCTTTTTTACAGGCAACACAAGAAGTTTCATGAATTTTTCGTCCTGATCTAAGTGATGAATATCTGAAAGCGGCTGTGCGTTTCCAATCACTTGAACTAGAAATCCATAAGAAGCATTGCAAAGCACCAGTTTCCGATCGGAAGAATCTTTTTGAATCATTGAGAGAACAGAAATGAAAGTGGAAGGAGCGAAACAGGCAAAACCGCGCCACGCATGTAAACCCAGAAAAATGAAGAGGATCACTGCTGCGATTCCACTGCGAAGCATCCGACGCGACGCTTGGATTCTCATCAATGACCAAGCAAGCAAAAAAGAAGTCGCCATTTCAACGATAAAAAAGAATCTGACTGCGAGCATTGAAAAAATGATTGAAACTGCGAGCAGAAAAACTTCGATGTATCGTTCTCTAAACCACGCGATCACCGCCAGAGCAATCCACGCATAACTCATCCATGAAAATGCGCCAAAAACGTGTTCCCAACTGAGCGGCATTAAATCTCTGACTCCCATGCTTTTTTGCTGCATCAAATCAATTCCTCTTGCAGCCAAAGCGATCGTGGAGATCCAGTCCTCAAAAAATCGACCTAACAAAAACAGGAATATCCCATAAACCATCATTCCTCCTGTTGCTACAATCAACCGGGTTTTCCTTGTCCCATCCACACGATATTTCCAAGCCAACCAACATGGCAATCCCGCAGCAATCACAACCCATATATCCGGGCCGACAGCCGATCCCACAAGAATTAACCAAAGGATTCCTCCTGCCAAAAAAAGACGTTTTCTTTGGGTGCCAGCCTTAAAATATCGTTGTGCCAACCAAATGAGAGCGACGATGATTGGCAAACTCACTTGTTGATGCATCAATGTCCCGAGACAAAAAAGAAAGCTTGATAAAAAACAACTATAGATTGTTGCCGCCCAAAGCGCTGCGGATTCATCCTGATAAACTTCGCGTAACACACAGAAAAGAAGAATAACCGTCGAGAGATGAAGAAATCCTGAAAGAAACAAAAGAACATTGTAAAGCTGTGCCATCTCCAGATGTCCAAGAAGCGGCAATAAAAGCTGAAGAGGATCTGCCCAAAACAAACTGTAATATCCCTTAGCAACGCCGATATAAAACCAAATGTCGGCGCTCGAACTCGCTAACGGACCGTAGATGTTAAAATAAATAAGATTCGAGATGACTCTTAAAGCAATGATCCATAACAAAAACAGGACCTTTACTTTCCATGAAACTTTGGATGACATTTCAGAGAATCTTAATCTAACTTCAATCTCATGAGTAATTCAGCATTCGACTTTGTGGTGCGAAGTTGTTCAATCAGTTTTTCCATTGCCTCCAAAGCTGGATGTTCCGAAAGTTGACGTCTCATGGCTTGGATTCGAACCAACTCATCAGGATGATAAAGTAAATCTTCACGTCGTGTGCCACTTTTTTCTATATGAATGGCTGGATAAATTCTTCTCTCTTGTAAATCTCTGCTTAAATAAATCTCCATATTTCCGGTCCCTTTAAATTCCTCGAAAATCAAATCATCCATACGGCTGCCTGTTTCCACTAAGATGGTGCCAATAATTGTAAGACTTCCTCCATTCTCAATGTTTCTGGCTGAACTAAAAAATTTTCGGGGTTTTGTCAAAGCTCCAGCCTCAATACCGCCCGACATAAGCCTGCCCTTGGAAGAGGTCGTGGCATTGTATGCCCGTGACAACCGTGTGAGTGAATCCAAAAGCAAAACGACATGCCGCCCAACTTCTACCATTCGATGGACCTTATCCATCACAAGTTCTGCCATACGCAAATGATGTTCCATACTTTCATCGAAGGTGCTGCTAATGACTTCGCCCTGAACGATCTGACGCGCATTATGAACTTCTTCAGGACGTTCATCCAACAACAACATGATAATGTCTGCGGTAGGATCATTTTGAGCAATCCCTTGAGCGATCTGTTGCAATAAAATTGTTTTTCCAGCCCGTGGCGGAGCTACCAACAAACAGCGCTGTCCTTGGCCAATCGGCGCTAAAAGATCCAACGCACGCATACTGATGGAATCTGCTCCCGTTTCCAAAACAAAACGTTTTTGAGGAAAAATCGGCACCAATTCATCATATGTTTTGCGATGTAAAAGTTTCTCTGGCAAATCATTCCACAACAAATCCACAGTCAATAAGGTATGATAACGTTCGCGATCTCTTGGGATACGAGCTGTGCCGGTCACATAATCTCCCGACCATAATCCATAACGACGAATCAATGATCCTGTGATGTAAGCATCTTCCACGCTAGGTTGATAATTTCGTTTGGCTGATCTTAAAAAACCAAAGCCGTTCCTGTGAATCTCCAACACTCCTTCGACCACCATGAGTCCCTGCTTTTCAGCATTGGCTTTCAATAATGTGGAAGTGCTCTCTGTCAAAGTTGAAGCTACTGTTCTTTCGGAAGGTTTATCATTCATTTTCATTTTTACTTGTTTGATAGGTTAAAAGCCGTGCTAATTGTTCTTCTGTCAATGGCCAGGAGTCGTTGTTCCATATCACGCGATCTGCAAAATCTATTTTTCGTTGTAACGGCCATTGGACTTTAAGACGCCGTTCAATCTCGATCTCATTGAACCCTCGTTGGTAGAGCCGTGTCTGCTGTGTCTTAGCAGAACAAGCGACCACCCATATTTGATCAAATTCATTTTCAGTCTGAGTTTCATAAACCAAAGGGATCACCACGATTGTTTTTTTTTCGTTACAAATAGATTCTGCTGCCGCCTTCTTCCATACCTTTCGAACTCGTGGATGGACTAATCCCATCAAGCGTTTCAGAGCTGATTCATCCTGGAAAACAATTTTTCCTAAGCTTGATCGATCAATGCCTCCCTCCGCAGTAAGAACTGAAGGGCCAAACTCACGAGCAATTTCTTTTGGAAGTTCCTGGCCTGGCTCATACAAATGGTGAACGATTTCATCCGCGCACAAAATATTCCATCCTTTCCCCGTAAACCAATTCGCAACACGCGATTTTCCGGTGGCAATTCCACCCGTCAGACAAACCAAAACGGCCTTTTTTTTCTGAGTGCTATGTAGATCTGAATGTAACATAAAAAAAGAAGTAAGAATTCAGGATTCAGAATCCAGAAGGCTAACATCTCCTATCGGATCTGAAAGTCTGATCCGTCTCATTTTATAGGTAAACCACCCTGCATAGGGTAGTGAATGGTTATCCGACATCTATTTTAAGATAAGTGATTGATGGATAATATTCTGACTTCCGAATTCTGTCTTCTGACTCCTCTTTTTGGGTTTAACAGACTCCTTGTCAAAAAAACGTAGTTTGATATGACTCTGTCATCTTTGGTTTTATATTTTTATAGTACGCGATAAGGGATTCGAATTCCAAATCTGTAAGTGCTTGCAGTAAAGGCTGATACTGCGGTTCTTGCAAGCGAAATTGATCCATGGGCTGAAGATTTAAAATTGGATTTAACCGAATCAAAGCCAAATTTCGATGGATGACATCCGAATTTTGTGTCAGCGCTTCGCGTAATTTTGGGCGTTTCACTTGGTCTAATGAGAGTAATAACTTTTCTATGGAACCAAACTGTCGAATAAGCTCTGAAGCTGTTTTTTCGCCCACTCCTGGCACTCCTGGAATATTATCAGAAGCATCCCCCTGTAATGCAAAAAAATCCGTTACTTGAAATGGTTGAATCCCCCAACGTTGAAGCAACCAATTTTCATCTGCAACGACTGTTTCTTTGGTCGTATGCCGTAAAATCTTAATCCGTGGCCCTACAACCTGAAAAAAATCTTTATCATTTGATGCAATTCTTACTTCATGACCTTGTTGGGCGGCTGACAATGCCAATGCAGCTCCCAAATCATCTGCTTCTTCGGTGGGATGAAAGGCCACAGGCCAACCCAACAATGGAAGAAGTTTGTTTAGGATTTCAAGTTGAGACAATAAAAGTTCCGGTGTCGGAGGACGATTGGCTTTATACTGTGGCAATAATTCTAAACGTCGCTGAGGAGTTTCCGCGTCCATCACAATAGCCAAATGAGTAGGTTTCCATTCATCT
>CAYVFJ010000310.1:0-3069 GCA_964450905.1 uncultured Verrucomicrobiota bacterium | reverse complement strand
GAAAAGATTTCTTTTGAATTCTTATTTTATCTCTATTTTTTTTCTTTTTTCTCACCCCTTGAACCGTACTATTCAAATCAAGTTCTGACGAGCACAAAGCGCCATCGTAACAGTTCACCCCACTCTTTTTTTTTGTAGTCGCGCATTTTTTGTTGTTTTTCTATCAAAACGGGATCAATATCCTGGCTGGAGGTTTATGGAAGATTTTACTCGTCGTGAGTTTGTAAAAATGGGGATGGCCTCTTTTTTAGGAATAGCCTTGGCTTTGCCGGCCATCCATGCTTTTGCCAAGAAAGCGAATGCAAACAAAGGGTTCACACGCACGGATGAACCGCTCAACTGGGATGCCTTTATTGAGCAAATTCATCTTCATGCAAAAAAACAGTTGGAACCCAAGTGGAATCAAGATGAATATGTGGATCGTGTAGCTCAGGTCGCACAATATCTGGATGTGAATGATCCTTATATTCAGGATTTATTTGGACAATACAAAAATCGCAATCAAAACTTTCCTGAATTTGAGGTCATGCATCATGAAAGAACTTTTCAAATTTCTTTGATTCAGTTTGAAAAAGGAGAGGTTATTTCGCATCACGATCATCCAGGAATGACCGGGGTATTGCTTTGCGCGACGGGTCAATTAGAAGTTCAAAGTTATGAAATCGTGCGAAAAAAAACTGAAGAAGATTTTTTCCTGATTAGAAAGGTCGACGATGCTCTTTTAGAAACAGGAAATGTCAGCACACTCACCGAAAAAACGAGAAATATTCATCGTGTCGGAGTTCATTCATTCGCTCAGGTGATTGATATTTTTGCGCCGCCATATACGGGACAAAGAAACGCAACCGTAAAATGGTTTGATGTTGATCCAGAGCCGTATCAAGGAAAAACCGATGTATTCGCAGCCAAAACACGCTTGTTGTAAACCATTTCATCACCCTCAGACTTGTAAAACGCCTGTATGAAAATTTGCGGATGGTTTTTTATGTGCAACCAGTTTTAAAGTTGTCATAAGAACTTGACGTGTCAGATGAGGTGCAATGATCGCATCGATCCAACCTCGAGCCGCGCCATATCGAATATCGGTTTGTTCTTGGTAACCCTTTTTAACATTTTCCCGCAAACGCTCCAAAGTTTCTTCATCCAAAGTTTTCTTTTCCTTTTCTACCGCGCGTTTCTGAATGGCAAAGAGAGTTTCGGAAGCCTGATCGGCTCCCATCACGGCATAACGAGCATTGGGCCAGGCAAAAATAAATCGTGGATCATAAGCTTTTCCACAGAGAGCATAGTTGCCCGCTCCAAAAGAGCCTCCGACAATCACGGTTATTTTTGGCACCACAGAATTGCTCACCACATTCACAAGCTTAGCGCCACTACGAATGATTCCGGATTGTTCCGCATCTTTTCCCACCATAAATCCTGTGACATCTTGCAAGAAAATAATGGGAAGACCTGTCTGATTGCAATCCATCACAAAACGCGCGGCTTTATCCGCGCTATCCGCATAAATCACACCTCCCATCTGAATGCCTTCTTTCTTCGATTTACATCGTAGATGTTGATTCGCAATCATCCCAACCGGTTGTCCCCCTATTTTTGCGTAAACAGTAACTAAGGTTTGGCCATATTCCGATTTTGATTCTTGTAAAGAACCGCGATCCACAATCGTAGCGATTAATTCGCGTGTATCATATTCCTTTCGTCCGTCCACATTCATGAGATCATAAACGCTCATCGGATCTCGGTCTGTTTCGGATGTTGATGTTATTTTCTGACTGGCCGTTTCATCTTTCGAAAGTAAATCGATTAAGGAACGTAAACGTTTGAGGCAGGCTTCATCATTCGGTTCACGAAAATCAATGGTTCCACTGATTTCGGCATGCATTTTTGCTCCACCCAGTTCTTCTGGATCCACGTCCTGACCAATCGCCGCTTTAACCAAAGCAGGTCCCGCAAGGTATAACCCGCTTCCATCCGTCATGAGCAATTGATCACAAAGCACGGGGAGATAACCTCCGCCAGCAATACAATACCCCATGATAGCTGCATACTGCGAAATTCCCGCTGCGGAAATCACCGCGTTATTTCTGAAAATCCGACCAAAATCATCTTCATCAGGAAAAATTTCGTCCTGCATCGGCAGAAAAACTCCTGCAGAATCCACCAGGTAAATGATTGGCAACGAACATTCAAAAGCAATTCTTTGAGCTCTTAATACTTTTTTCACTGACTGCGGAAAAAAAGCGCCTGCTTTCACCGTCGCATCGTTGGCGATGACCATGCATGAACGCCCACAAATAGAGCCGATTCCGGTGACCACCCCTGCCGCTGGAACGTCGCCATATTCAGGGTACATCTTATAAGCGCTCCAAAGATTTAGTTCTAAAAAATTTTTAGGATCATCCAATAGCAAGACAAGCCGCTCTCTAACGGGGAGTCGGCCTAACTTACGTTGACGCTCCTTTCCAGCAGAACCTCCTCCTTCACGTAAGATAGCTTCGTAAGATTTGAATTCTTCAGCCAGTGAGGCCAGTGTTTGAGGAACAGTTTTGGCCGTTTGATTCATTTGATTTTAGTATTTACTCAATCCTGTTAATTGATCTGATACAGCTTCAACCGTACCATCATTATTCCGAAAAAGAGATTTCATACATCGATCTATAGTCCCCAATGCATCGTCACAATAAAGTTTTCCAGCCGCTAGATCGTTGGCCAATGTGGATGTCTTTTCACCAGGTAAAGTCCATTCATGATCCAATTTGCTGAGCACAGACGTGACGGTGTAGATTGCAATCACAGTGGTTGCCAAACGATCTAAAATCATTTGTTGTTCAATGATTTCTTCACGATGTTTAGCAAGCAACCTTGGGATGGCTAATCCAAATCGTCGAATAGCCTTACCCAATCGATCAGCTTCATCTGCGATTTCTGGAGATTGAACAGGGATCACAGGCGCATTCATCCATAATTTTAGTTGACGACCTCCAAATGTCATCAAGCTACGTAAACCATTTCGAGGATGACGAAAGGTTCCAGCGATTGCCTCAAGCTGTTTGCCTACATCACGTA
>CAYVFJ010000309.1:0-3441 GCA_964450905.1 uncultured Verrucomicrobiota bacterium | reverse complement strand
GGAAGATCTAGATGCTTTAGGTTGTCTTCATCCAAAAATCATGCCTCGTGCGACAGAACATATCGCCGATATCATTAAGCTCATTCAACGGCTTGAGTCTAAAGGGGTGGCTTATCGTGCCAATGATGGGTCTGTTTATTTTTCGATTGAAAAATTTCCTTCTTACGGACGGTTATCTCGTTTAGATCGTGACCATCTGAAACCGGGTGCGCGCGTGAGTCAGGATGAACATGGCCGTGAGTCTTATGGTGATTTTGCTTTATGGAAAGCTTACTCGGAACGGGATGGCCCCGTTTTTTGGGAAAGCCCTTGGGGACGAGGGCGTCCGGGATGGCATATTGAATGTTCCTGCATGAGTATGAAACATCTTGGAGAAACCGTGGATATTCATTGCGGAGGAGAAGATCTCGTTTTTCCTCATCATGAAGATGAGATCGCTCAAAGTGAAGCAGCTACCGGAAAATCTTTTGTCCGTTTTTGGCTTCACAGCGCTCATCTGCTAGTAGACGGACAAAAAATGTCGAAGTCTGCTGGAAATTTTTATACCGTGCGAGATTTGCTTGCGAAAGGTTACACAGGCCGAGAAATTCGTTATGCTCTCATTGCCGCTCATTATCGTCTTCCTTTGAATTTTACTTTAGAAAATTTGGAAGGAACACGTTCTACCTTGCGTCGATTAGAGGCATGGGTGGAACGTTTGCGTCAAAAGGCGGGAAAAACTTCTTTGCCTTGTTCGGAAGGAACGCTTTTACGATCTTTTTGTAATGCTTTGGATAAGGATCTTAATATTTCAGAAGCTTTAGGACATTTGTTTGATACTTTACGTGAATCCAATCGTCTCATGGACCAAGATCAGTTGAATGAACAACAAGCAGCAGAAATTCTTCACGATTGGGATGGCATCGAAAAAGTTCTTGGACTTCCTCATATCGAGGAAGGAGCGATCCCCTCAGAAGTGACAGGATGGGCAACAGAACGTGAGAATGCTCGTCAATCTCGTGAATGGAAACGGGCAGATGAATTGCGTGATAAGATTAAGGGAAAAGGATGGTTGATTCAAGATTCGCCAAACGGCTATAAACTGATCTTGTTGTGACTGTGTACATTTTAAAGAAAGATCTCACGCATCACCACTAAAGGGTGACAGGGAGGCGCAGAGACCCACCGCTAAAGGGTGGCAAGCGCGGAGAGGAAATAGAATTGAAGTAGAACTTATGGAAGAAACGATTGCAGCAATAGCTACCCCTCTTGGAGTAGGGAGTTTGGCAGTGGTCCGGATTTCTGGAAAAAATAGTTTGAAAGTAGCGGATGCTATTTTTCGTGGCCAGAGAAGTAAACCTTCGGAATACAAAACTCATACAGTTCATCATGGAATGGTTCATGACGAAAAACATGCCATGGATGAAGCGCTTCTTACCGTGATGCGATCTCCTCATTCGTATACCACCGAAGATGTGGTTGAGATTTCCTGTCACGGTGGAATTGTTTCGGCCAAACGCATTCTGGATTTGATCATTCAGAATGGCGTTCGCTTAGCTCAGCCCGGGGAATTTACCCGACGCGCTTTTTTAAATGGGAGAATCGATTTGACGCAGGCCGAAGCGATTATGGACATTATTTCGGCTCAGACCGAAGGAGCTCATGGGGCGGCCGTTGCTCAGTTGGAAGGACATCTTTATCATCGTCTGGAAAAACTTTATGATCATCTTTCCAATGTCTTGGCGCATGTGGAAGCCCACATCGATTTTCCTGAGGAAGATATTCGTCCTGACACACGAGAACATCTTGTGGATCATATCCGCGATGCTAAAGCTTTTCAGGATGCTTTGCTTCGCACAGCTCGTGACGGACGAGTTTTGCGTGAAGGAGTTCGAACCATTATCATAGGAAAACCGAATGTAGGCAAATCGAGTTTATTAAATGCGCTTCTGGGACATGATCGAGCGATTGTTCATGAAACACCTGGAACCACAAGAGACACCATCGAAGAGGTTGCCAACATCGAGGGGTTACCTCTTTTGATGATGGATACAGCCGGTATTCGTGAATCGTCCGAAGACGTGGAAAAGGAGGGAATCTCACGCGCCAAACGGCATTTGCAAGCAGCCGAGTTAGTGCTCCTTGTTTTAGATTGTTCGAAGAAGATGGAACCAGTGGATCGCGAACTTTTAGCTGCCTGCAAGGAAAAACCTTTGATTATCGTTCTCAACAAAAAAGATTTGGGACAAATGATCGATCATCATTATCTGAGAGATCTCACCACATGCTCGATGTCAGCCAAAACTGGAGAGGGCCTCGATCAATTGAAAAGCACGATTTCCATGCATTTATGGCAAGGCAAAACAAGGGAATCTTTTCGCGAAATTTTTATCAATAGTCGTCATCAAGAAGCGTTGCAACGATCTCACAAAGCGCTTGAGAAAACGGCTGAATCTCTGCGTCAAAAGAAATCCTTCGAGTTTATTGCCGCGGATTTAAGGGAATCTTTACAAGCTTTAGGTGAGGTTTCTGGAAGAACTGTCACGGAAGACATTCTAGATCGAATCTTTAAAAATTTCTGCATAGGAAAATAACATTTCGTATGACACCAGAAATATCTTCACTCTCTGCTGAAAAAGTAATTTCAATCAAACCATTTCCATGGCCGATCTGGCTGGCGGCAGCCGTTTTTGGAGGGTGTCTCGGTTTTTTTGTTTTTATATGGTATCAGCAAAATTACGCTCTTTTTCTTAGACTGGGATGGATTTGTTTATGCAGTGTATTTCCCGGATTATCTCTTATGATTATTTTGGGTAGTCTGGCTCAAATTCGGCACCATCGATTTCTCAGTTGGTTTTCAATGGTTCTTGCGGCAATGATTTTTATCAGTTGTTGTGGAACTATTTTTGTGATCACAAAAAATGTGGATTTTCTCCTGAAATAATAAAAAAGGGCGGCTGTTTAAGCCGCCCTTTTTCTGTTTGAGAATGAGTTCTTCGATTTTAACAATCGTAATACATATGGAATTCGTAGGGATGCGGACGTAGACGGATTTGATCCTGTTCTTTTCGTTTCATCTCAATCCATGTTTCGACCACGTCTTCGGTGAAAACATCTCCTTTTAATAGAAAGGCATGATCTTTTGCGAGACAATCACATGCTTCTGAAAGACTTCCGGGAACCGATGGAACTTTCTTAAGCTCTGCGGGTGGCAATTCATAGATGTTTTTATCCAAAGGATCACCTGGATCAATTCGGTTTTGGATCCCATCCAGTCCAGCCATCAATAACGCGGCAAACGCAATATAGGGATTTGCCGCAGGATCTGGCGGACGATACTCGATGCGTTTAGCTTTTGGATTAGCGGAATAGGTTGGAATCCGGATCGCTGCTGAACGGTTCCGGCTTGAGTAAGCAAGATTTACGGGCGCTTCAAAACCGGGTGTAAGACGCTTGTAACTA